>JBELHJ010000058.1:0-13530 GCA_042091495.1 Bacteroidota bacterium | reverse complement strand
TTTTCCCTGAGTTGGTATCAGAAACCAACAACATCAAGTCAGTAAACTATCAAGGCTTAGTGCCTGTATTAATTAATGCCATAAAAGAACAACAACAAGAGATTGAGCGCCTAAAAAAACAAGAAGAACGCTTACGCCTACTGGAACAAAAAGTAAATACATTACTTAATAAATAGCAACAAAAAAACCTTATGAATTTCATAAGGTTTTTTTGTAACATAATCTTCTGTTTATCGTCATATAATTAAGTGAAAAACCGAAATTATATTACAATGCAATCACACGAAATAAATTATACCATTCAAGGCGACGATTTACAAATGGTCACCATTGCTTTAGACCCACAAGAAACTGTAGTAGCTGAAGCAGGTACCATGAACTGGATGCACCCTGATATAAGTTTTGAAGCAAAAACAGGTGACGGTTCTGAACCAGATAAAGGATTTTTTGGAAAAATCTTAGATGTGGGTAAACGTGCCTTAACCGGTGAATCTTTATTTCTTACCCATTTTACTAATCACGGTTACAACCGTAATGAAGTGGCCTTTGCTGCACCCTACCCGGGTTCTATAGTGCCTATAGATCTTAAACAAGTACATGGTGAAATACTATGTCAAAAAGATGCTTTTTTGTGTGCTGCAAAAGGTACCAAAGTATCTATTGCATTTACCAAACGTTTTGGTGCTGGACTTTTTGGAGGTGAAGGATTTATTCTTCAAAAACTTAGCGGTGACGGTTTGGCATTTTTACATGCTGGAGGTACCGTAATTGAAAAAGAACTTAATAACGAATCTATTATGGTAGATACCGGTTGTATTGTGGGATTTTCAAGTAGTATTGAATATACCATAGAAAAAGCCGGCAATTTAAAATCTATGTTATTTGGTGGCGAAGGGCTGTTCTTAGCCAAACTTTCTGGTACGGGTAAAATTTACCTACAAAGTCTTCCCTTCTCCAGATTGGCAGACCGTATCATTAAACACGCTCCAAAGATGGGTGGCAAGTCTAAAGGCGAAGGTTCTGTTCTAGGAGGTATTGGCAGAATGATTGACGGCGATAATTATTAAAAGGTACACCCATAAAAAAAATTACTTACTTTTTTTAAATACTAAGGGTCTAAAAATGACGTTTTTAGAGTAAACTATAAGCGTTATGCTCCACATTAATCATAAGTATATATTTTTTTTATCTGTACTGTTAATTTCTTGCTCATCATCTGATCCTGATGATAACACAGATAACGATACAGATAATCCCGTAAGTAATTGTAATCCTAAAATTTCTACTAATAGTCCCAGTAGCAATTGGTTTGTATCATTTAATGGTAGTGGAGAAGAATCACACGGTCATTTTATTCTAAGCTGCAGTGATGGTGGCTATTTACAAATTGGTGAAACTGGATTTATACCCAATACTGCAAAAATTTTAGCGGTTAAAATTAGTGCAGATGGCAACCTGTTGTGGCAAACAGAAATTGGGCAAAAAGGCCATAATTTAGGTAATGCTGCTCTAGAAACAGACCAAAATTACATTATAGTTGGTAGTGTAAATGAAGATGCAGCATTTATAATATTAGATAAGAATTCAGGGGCAATTATAGAATCCAAGTCAATTAATCATGGGGGAAGTGATGCTTATGAAGCTATTGCACAAACACCAACCGGTTTCATAGCTGTAGGCTATAATAATGCAGAAGATCGTGGCAATACCTTCTTTACTGAAGGTCAAGGATTGATTGCTTTTTTAGATGCCAATGGTACTCTTATCAACTCACAATCTATAAATAATTTTATGGCGCATGCCTACCGTATTAAAGCTTATAATTCTGAATACATAATAAGCGGACTTACTGAAGGTGCCGAAGATTATGCCTTAATTAACATTAATGAAGATGGGACTTTAAATTGGCATGCTAAATATGGTGGTACGAGTAGCGATCACAACTTTGGAATGGATATCGATGCTTCTGGGTCTATTTTTTTAACGGGTCATACCCTATCAAACACTGAAAACTGGGATACCTACACCATGAAAATAGATACTAACGGGACCCTAATATGGGAAAGTAAACAAGGTAACCCAAGAGGTTTTGACCCGCGCTATATTCATGATGAAACCTGGGATATTAAAGCAACCAAAGATGGGGGTTGCATTATTGTTGCAGGTTCTGGCGATGAGTATGAGTCTTATGACGTGTACTGTTCTCAAACTGAGTCTTCATCAAACCAATGGTTGGTATATCTTATTAAGTATAATGAATCGGGACAAATAGAATGGCAACAAATTTACCAAAGTAAGGATGGGAATGATTGGGCTGGTGAAGCCATAACACTTAGTGCCGATGGTGGCGCCTTAGTAGCTGTTGATAACGGTAATTTTGGGTTTCTAAAAATCAACTCTTTATAATTATTTTAAGATTAGATAATATTTAATATTTTTATTAAAGCTTGTAATGCAGTAAATTACATGATAACTGTAACACTAAAACTATGAAAAAATTAAGTTTACTATTAAGTATTATTATCTTAAGCTGTAACCAACAGGTTGAAAAAACTGATGATAATTCTGCTGCAAATCAAGCTAAATTTGAACAAGCGGTAGCCACATGGAAAATTTTCCCTGAGGGAATTGCTGAACGCGATTTAGATAAGGTCATGTCTATTTTTGCGGATTCCTTAAAATGGTATGGTGCAGATCAAAAAACTTCGGATGCATATGCTGGTAAAGCAGACCTTAGAACAGCTTTAGAAGGTTACTTAAGTGTGTATAGCGAGTCTTCTTTTAAAAATGGCAACTATTATGGTGGTAACTTATATAGTATGCAAGACGATGTTAGTGATAATCCTAATGCAACACGTATTTACGGAGACTGGCACCATACCCATACCGAAAGTGGCACCAAAGTAAGTCATAAGTGGATGGCCGTACTCATGTTTAATGAAGATGGTAAAGCCCATACCTTTATGGATTATTTTGATGTTGGTGGATTTCAAGTACAACACCTTCAAGAATAATAAAAAAACCTCTTTAAAAGAGGTTTTTTTATGCTTTTAATTTCCAATATTAAATCTAATTAAATCACTGGGATGTTTACAGTTTAGCTGTTCTAGTTGTTGAAGCAATTCAGTTTTTATAAGACTAGTAGTGTGTTCACCGCCTTTATGACCTAATGCGCCAACCCCATACATGAATGAGCGCCCAAGGAATGTAAAATCGGCACCACTAGCCATGGCCCTACCCACGTCGGCACCTCCTCGAATACCACTATCCATCATAAGGGTTAATTTTCCTTTGTATGATTTAGATATGCGTTTTAAAGCCGAAACAGTAGCTTCACCCGCATCGTGTTGTCTCCCACCATGATTTGATACAATAACACCATCTATTCCAATGCTGTGGGCGGCCTCGACATCGGCTAAAGATTCAACGCCTTTTAGTACCAATTTGTGTGGCCAAAGCTCTCTGAGTCGTTTTAACTTTTCAATACTTAGACGCCCCTCGAATGTGGCATCCATAAACTTCCCCAACGCTTTCATAGAAGTCCCTTTTTTAATGTAGGGTTTTAAAGAAGCAAATTCTGGCTTACCGTGTAATAAGGTTTTTACACACCATTCTGGACATTGAAACATGTCTAAAATATTACTCAGTGTCATTTTAGGTGGCATAGATAAACCGTTTTTAATATCACGAGGTCTGAAACCAAAACTTGGTACATCTGCAATGATCACCAATACTTTATAACCCGTTTCAGAAGCACGTCTCAATAAATCTTTGGTAAGTGTTTCTTGAGCAGGATGGTATAATTGAAACCAGGCCTCCCCTTCTGTAAGTTGGGCAATACGCTCAATATTACTGGTGGTTACGGTACTTAAAATAAAAGGAATATTATGCTTAAATGCGGCTTTAGCTAAAATTTCTGGTGCATTTGGCCACATCAAACCTTGAAGTCCAACAGGGGCTATACCAAAAGGTGCACTGTAAGATTTACCAAATAAGGTGGTCGTTAATTCTGGAGGTGTGAATTCTTGAAGATATTGTGGTTTTAATTCTACCTCACGCAAGACCGCCGTGTTCTTTCTTAAATTTACATCATCATTACAACCCCCGTCCAAATATTCAAAAGCAAAGCGTGGCATTTTGTATTTGGCCCGTTCTCTAAGCAGAGAAACAGACGGATAGTTCCTATTAAAATAAAAATCGCCAATCATAATTAAGACCCGCTGTGGGCTTTACAAACTTGTTCAGACTCTCCTAGACCTTCAATACCTAGTCGCATGTGGTCTCCAGGTTTTAAATACACTGGCGGATCAAATCCTAATCCAACACCAGACGGCGTTCCTGTTGAAATTACATCTCCTGGAAGCAAGGTCATAAACTGACTGATATAACTAACTACTTCGGCAATATTGAATATAAAGTCAGAAGTACTACTATGTTGTACCCTTTTGCCGTTAAGTTCTAACCATAATTCAAGATTATTAGGATCTGAAATTTCATCTGCGGTTGCTATAAATGGTCCAAGAGGCGCAAATGTATCACAACTTTTTCCTTTAACCCATTGGCCAGAGCGTTCTAACTGAAAAGACCGCTCACTAATGTCATTATGTAAAACATAACCTGCTACATGCTGCATGGCATCAGACTCACTAACATAAGAGGCTTCTTTCCCTATTACAATCGCTAATTCAACTTCCCAATCGGTTTTATCACCTCCCTTTGGAATGATTACATCGTCAAAAGGGCCACAAATGGCAGAACTGGCTTTAAAAAATAAAACCGGCTCCTCTGGGATAGCCATACCGCTTTCTGCAGCATGTTTGGCGTAGTTTAAACCCACACACACTATTTTTGAAGGCCTTTGTAATGGTGGCCCTAGTCGCACAGATTCTGCAACCACAGGACAATCTTTCTCATGAATCTGTAACCAATTTTTAAGTTGACTTACACCCGCTTTTCCAAAAAAATCCTGATCAAAATCTTGACCAAAACCACTTACATCTAGCCGTGTGCCGTCATTTAATTCTACACCTGGCTTTTCATTACCAACTGCACCAAATCGTATTAATTTCATATAGAAATAGTTTTATTAATATTATGTTCCATTTAATGTTTCATAACCACCGTCGATTGGGAAATTAGCACCGGTCACAAAAGCCGCTTCATCGGAGGCTAAATACAATACCAAATCTGCAATTTCTTGAGGAGTACCCATACGACCAATAGGTTGTGTCTTTGCTAATTTATCAAACATTTCAGCTTCTTCACCTGGGTAATTTTTTGCTAAGTAGGCATCTACCAAAGGCGTATGTACCCTGCCTGGTGATACTGCGTTACAGCGAATAGCATGAGTTAAACCCTCTTTAGCAATAGCATAGGTCATACTTAAAACGGCACCCTTAGTCATGGTATAAGCTATACGATCTTGGAGTCCAGATGTTGAGGCTATTGAAGCCATATTGATAACAGTGCCACCCCCACTTCGTTTTAAATAAGGAAAACAAGCTTTTGTGCACAAAAACACCCCTTTAACATTAACGTTATAAAGTCTATCAAAATCAGCTTCTGTGGTATTTTCAATATTTCCTACCCCACCTAAACCTGCGTTATTTACAAGAATATGTATGCCCGCAGAAGATTCGTTAATTGAAGAAGAAACAGCCACTAACGAAGACCAATTAGTAACATCACAGACATGAAAATACATATCTAAAGAAGCATCTATAGTCTCTGCTGCTGATGCATTGTAGTCTAAAACATGAACTGTAGCTCCTTGCTTAGCTAAAGTTAATGCAATAGATTTTCCAATCCCACTTCCTCCTCCTGTTACTATAGCTACTTTACCACTTAAATCAAATTTTGTTAGGCTCATACATTATACATTTATCAGCTTGTTCAATTTAATAATTATTTCATTGGTTCATTAATATTTTTGAAGTAATTCATGGAAAATTCATTAAATTATCAATATGAAAAATTACAGCGATTTCTTATTAAAAGTAAAGACTATTCACTTTGTAGTCCTATTGTTTACATCCAACATAATTAATAGTCAAACCAGCGTTTTAAAAATGTCTCCTCAAGACAGCACATCGTATAAAATGATGCAAAATTCAAAAAGTAAAGCCATTAGTCATTTTAATAATGCTAAATATGGCATGTTTATACATTGGGGGTTGTATGCCATTCCAGGTGGGATATGGAAAAATAAAAAGATGGAAGATCTAAAAGGGCCTAAAGTGGCAGAGTGGATTCAATTAGCCGCACAAATTCCAAGAGATGAATATGCGGCTTTAACCAAACAATTTAACCCTACAAATTTTGATGCAACTGCTATAGCCAAATTAGCAAAAGCTGCTGGAATGAAGTATCTGGTGGTTACCGCAAAACATCACGATGGTTTTGCCCTCTATGATTCTAAGGTAAGTGATTATAATAGTGTAAAAGCTACCCCATATAAAACTGATATTATTGATGCCTTATACGAAGCTTGTAAATCTCAAGGCATTGACTTTGGTTTATACTACTCTCATAATATTGATTGGTTTGATGGTAATGATTGTGGCTATGATGAACTTATAGCATCTGGTTTACCCATAAATGATAAAGCCCAAAGAAAATTTGGTTCCAACACCTGGGATCCCAGTCCAAATTCGTTTACAGACTATCTTAATACCAAAGCATTTCCTCAAGTTAAAGAATTACTTTCTAAGTATAAAGACATGACTACCTTGTGGTATGATATGCCTCATTATTTAACACCAAAACAAAGTTATGAGTTTTATAAACTGGCCTATGATCACCAACCTAATTTGCTAATAAACTCTAGAGTAGGCAATACCCTTGGAGATTTTGATATTCCGGGAGATAATAAAATCCCTGAAGATCCACTAAATATATCAAAGCCTTGGCAAACCGTTGGTACCACTAATAATTCTTGGGGATTTAAATCTTATGATAACGACTGGAAAAGCCCTAACGAACTTTTATTTTGGCTGATTGAAATTGTAAGTAAAGGGGGGAATTACATGCTTAATATTGGTCCAGATAGTATGGGAGATGTGCCAGAAACCTCTGTTAATAATTTAATTACCCTTGGAAATTGGTTAGAAATTAATGGTGAAGGGGTTTATAATACAAAACGTTGGCATATTACCCACGAAGGCCCTACCAAGGTTGCAATGAAAGGGACTAATCATAGAGAAAAAAATAAAGGGAAACCTCTTGGATTTACAATCAAAGATTTTTGGTTTACTACCAATACCAGTTATTTGTTTGCTACAGCATTAGTCTATCCTCAAAAAAACGAATCCATAATTATAGAAAGTTTGTCAAAATTATCGGGTTATAAAGTAAAAAGTGTAAAACAGCTGGGGTCAAAAAAAGCTATAAAATGGCAACAAACTAAAGCTGGATTGAAAATTAATACTATATACAAATCAGCTTCTGAATTAGGCTATACGCTTAAAATTAAAATTGAATAAGCGCTAAATTCTTTTAAAATATAGCTTTTAAACCTGCTTGTACACCCTTTCAAATGGCACTCTAAATCTAGGGCCATAGATCCCTTTTTCATCTCTAATACCACAACTAATAACCATATTAATCTCTGCTTTATGATTTAGGTTTAAAACTTTTTTAATACGCAACGTATCGCTTCCCTCCATGGGACAGGTATCATAACCAATTGCAGCCATACTAATCATAAAATTTTGAGCTGCTAAACCTGCACTTTTATGTGCAACTATGCGCATATCACTTAGACGTGCTTGTCGGTAAATGGGTTTAAAAATGCCTATTAATTGAAATACAACATACTTTAACCAACCTAACAATCCAAACCAATCATAGTAGACTGTGGGTATCAATTTTCTGTAATAGTTTAAAGCGGTTTTTTTACGTTTTTTTTGTTGTGATGTTAAATCTGGTTTATTGAAAATTTGAGTTAAAAATGAAATATTAGATTTTGCTCTTGAACGCCATAAATCCTTCCTTACCACAACAACAACCAATTGTTGCGCCGTTTTGGCAGCACTTTGGTTAAAACAGGCCTTTGCAATTTGATTTAGTTTGGGTTTTGAAGTTATGTGGTAAAATTCCCAAAGCTGTAAATTACTGCTTGTTGGAGCTAAAGCTGCATTTTCCAAACAAGCTCTAACCTTATTTGTATCAATTGGAATTTCTTTATATACCCTTACCGAGCGTCTGTAATTTATGGCTTCAGAAACTGTTTTTTCGTTTTTATTAGTCATATAATTATTTTCTTGTGTGAATTTAAAGAAATTAATATCTAATTTGGACCAAATAACCTTATAACGCATTTTTTAAAATCATTATTATGATAAAAATTCCTACCCTTTTAATAATCATCATAACATTATTTTTCAATTTAAGTTATAGTCAAAGATTAATATGGACTGGTTCTGATAATTCAAATTTCTTCAATGAAACCAATTGGATCGTTGAGGGATCAAATGTTGCACCAGAAGCTAATACTATTAATCCTTTAACTGCAATTAATAGAGAACTGATTATAACTGATGCTGATTTTATAAATGCCAATGGTACCATAAATTTAGGAAGTGGTAGTATTTCCATAACATCAACTAATTTAGAGGCCTTAGCTATTCAAAGTGGGACTTTAAAAATCAATGAAGGTGGTTATATCAATATAGCTAATGGTGATGGTTTACAAAACAATGTAAGTATTGAAATTAATCATCCTTTAGCCTGGATAAAACTTAACAAAACCAACCCTCAAGCTGTTCTGGATAATTATTTAAATCAAATTACTGTGGATGGAAACAATGCGATTTACAGTCAAAATTTGAGGCTAGATAATTATTACACAAAAGGCTGCGTCATTAGAATTGATGATGAAAATACTGCTGCTTTACATGTTTTTGAAGGCACAAACCTTTCTGGCAATAATGCACATATCAATTCAGGCAGTATTATCTCTGAAAACGAAATTCCTAATAATTTAAATAATAAAATAAAGTCCTTTCTTCTTCACAAAGGCTATATGGCTACTATGGCCATTAATAGTGATGGTACTGGACTTAGCCAAGTTTATATTGCTTCTGAAGAAGACCTAATTATAAATAATCTTCCTAGCAGTTTACTTTCTGAAGTTTCGTTTATTAGAGTGTTGCCATGGAATTGGGTTGATAAAAAAGGTACAGGAGGTGACATCTTAGGGCTTGACAACTCGTGGTTTTACAGGTGGAGTAATAACGGTATTTCTGATATGGAACGCGAATGTACGCCCATGGCGTGGGGTAAAGGCGCTGCAGATAGCCAAGAAGACGTCGATAAATACATAGGAAAATACAAGACCACGCACGTTTTAGCGTTTAACGAATCTGATAATTGTAATGATCAAAGTGGACAATATGGTGACTTATGTAATACCGATGTTGCTGTAGCTACTTATGAAAACTTAATGAAAACAGGGCTTAGATTGGTGTCTCCATCATGTAGAGAAAACGCACCATTTGGTTGGCTCAAAGAATTTTACGATAAAGCTACTGCTCAAAACATACGCATAGATGTTATTGGTGTGCATTGGTATGATTGGGGATCTAATCCTGCAAACTCTCCTAATGCCAGTCCACAAAATGTGTTTAATAGGTTTAAAAACTATTTGCAAAATGTTTATGATTTATATGGTTTACCAATTTGGATTACCGAGTTTAATGCCAATCCAAATAGAGCGACTTGGGTTAATAAACAATTTATGGAGTTGGCATTGCCTTATCTAGAAAACTTAGATTATGTAGAGCGCTATGCTTGGTTTCAACCCAACTCCAGAGTAGCTGATTATTTCGAAAATGATAATTATACCGCTGTAGGTGAATTCTATAAAAATCAAATTTCAACGCCTGCTATACCAGAAGCATCACTGAGCAGTGAAAGTAATTTGAACGAAGCCATCCTATCTTTTGCATCTCAAAATTTGTTTAATTTCATTACTTACCCCAACCCTGTCAAAGAGCAACTTCACATCCAATCAAACTCCAAAATAAAACATGTTGAAATATATAATTTAAACGGACAGTTGTTATTTAATTCTCATAAAGGGGATGAAATCATAAACACAAAAAAATTAAGTAAAGGGACTTATATCTTAAAAGTCAATGATAAACTCAAAAAATTCTTCAAACTATAATTTAAATCGTAATTCATATTAATTATCACAAATATTTGATTTAAATTAAAATAACTTAAATTGTTTACTCTAATTTTAAAAACACCAATCTTAAATTATGAAAACACTTTTTAATTTACTGTTTTGTGCCACCTTATTATTAACTATTAGTAGTTGTGAAAATCAAGTCTCTGAAAACCATTTAGCACTTGAAAACGTAGCCGCTCAAGTTGAAGCTAATATTAAATTATATGAAAACGTTTGGGACAAAGCTATTAATGACGGCCAAATTGAATTGGTTAATGAAGATAGTTTTACTACAGATGCAACCGTTGTAATTCCTGGAGAAAACATTGTAGGTATTGAAAACTTTAGAGCCTATTACAACAATTATATTGTTGGTTTTTCAGAAAGAGAATTTACTATTGTTAAGGTCTTTGGACAAAACGATAACCTTGTAAAACAATGGCGTTTTAAAGGCAAACATACCGGTGATTTTTTTGGTATTCCTGCCACTGATAAATCTGTAGATTTGTCTGGGGTTACTATTGTCGAAATGAGAGATGGCAAAATTGCTTCAGAACAGGACTTTTTTGATAATCTTGATTTTTTAAAACAGTTAGGCTTGATGGAATAGTATTAAGAAGCAACAACTAAAAATAAAACGCCTGGACTAATCCAGGCGTTTTTAGATATATAATATCTAGTTTTAGTGTTTTAACAACTGTACTGTTTTTGAACCGTTTATTCTACCTAAATACATACCACGTTCCAAACGTTCTGTTCCTATTTTAGCCCTTCTTAATTGAGGTTTTACATGCATAATTTGTTTACCATGAATGTCATAAATCTCTATACTATGAATTACAGTATCCATTTCAAAATTCCAATTCGTAGCCGTTGGATTGGGATAGACTTTTAAATTACCTCCGTCAAATGTTTCTATTTTTAAAGACGGATCTGTAAAGAAATACAAATTAGCCATATACATTAGAGGTGCAATACCAGCAGTATCAAATTTTAATTGATACAAATTATTATCAAAGTTTTGTATTATTCTGAAATCAGCAATAGGGACTTCTATGGAGGTCCACGAACCTGCATTGGTCTCTATGGTGTAATAGGACTCCTGCCCTAATGTATTAGATAAATCTAGTAAAAAGAATCTTACTTGCTCTACAATGGGAGTCCATAAGTCTAAATGCACATGAGTAGCCTCACTTAAATCCCATGGGCTATTAAACGAATTATTATCATAATCAAACACCGCAATATCGTGACCTTGATAATTCATGTCTAGATAACGCCAGAGTGGTTCATCATTGAGCGTAATGGTGTGAAATTTACCTGTCTGGTTCCAATACGGGTTGGTATTGCCAATAGTAGCAAAATTATCATAATGGTCACCAAACACAGACATCACAGAATTGGTAACACTATCTTCATCTGGTCTTGGTGCCACACCAGGTGTTGAAGCACTAAAATCTGTGGTGCTAGAACCAGAACTAATATCGTCTATAAAGGCTGTAAACTCACTGGATATGTCATCACCACCATTAAATTGTATAAAGAAACTATCAAAATCAACACGACCAACAGATTCTAATACACTTGAAAAATCAAAATTAACATCTACCCAAGTATTTGTTTCTGTTATTGTAGTTTCTAACTCAATCTGGTCGGCCCAAATATTTCCGTTCTCAGGGTTACCAATATTTTGAATAAAAACACGCATATTGGTTGTTGTAGCCTTTTCTATATCCTCTGCTTGCACATATACTTTCATAGATAAATTACCATGGGCATTTAAATCTATTTTTTTACAGCTTGCTAAGCGCATGTGAGCAAAATTATTTTCACCACTATCATAGTACATCAAAGAATTTCCTTGAGTTTCATATTCCGGTGAAAAATTTTCTTCTACATAATATGTCGAAACCCCTGAAAAACCTGACCACCATGAAATTCCAGAAGAATTACCATCGAAATCATCTTGCATTGGTGGAACCGATCCATCATCTTCTAAAACAGTGTAGGTTACCGTTACAGGAATAGCCTCATTACCCTGACTATCAGAAACAGAATATACAATCTCGTGGGTACCAGACTCACATGTATTTAACCAACCTTCGAAAGTTAAATTGTCTGAAATATCTCCATCTAAGTTGTCCTCAGCAGTGGCTAAAGGTAATAAATCGTATACGCCATAAGGAGTTGTAGATTCTGTGTAACTAACGGTTATAACTGGTGGTGTTGTATCTATTACAGAGACTGTCCTGATTACAGATTGTGCGGCATTACCTGAAGTATCGTTCACATTATAAGTTATAACATAATCGCCTAAAGCTGTTTCATCAACTTCACCAGTAATTTCCAGAACAGCATCCAAATCACTATCATAGTTATCAGAAACACTTACACCAGGATCTTCAAAAAGTGTACCAGCTTGAATGGTAATTTCAGTATCTCCAATAAGGCTTATTACTGGCGGTGTATTATCTCTAATAACTACTGTTCTGTATACAGGATTGGAAACGTTACCAGACTGATCTGTTGCTGTGTAGGTAAGTGTATAACCTCCTAAAATACTTGTGTTAACAGAACCATCAATAGTTACAGTGAGATTAGTATCATAATCATCAGTAGCGTTGTAACCCGGTTCTATATAATCAGAAAAAACTTCTAAATCTAAAACGGTATCACCAACCAACTCAACTACTGGAGCTGTAACATCTAAAACTGTAATTTCTCTAAAATTACTGACCTCGTTACCTGCAGCATCACTTACGGTATACACCACGAAAAAAGTTCCTATTTGATCTAGTGGTGTTCCGTTATTTGGTAAACCAGATAAATCGGTAACAATTTGATCTGTAATATCACCATCTACATCATCTACAGCAATAGCACCTGCATCACTATAATTTTGACCTAACAGCCATTCTGATGGTGCGCTTTGAACCGTTATTACTGGAGGTGTGGTATCGCTGCTAGCTATATCAATTGAAATATCAAGTTGTTCTCCAGATCCCGCATTACCTCCATCAACACCATAAACATCTAAAGCGTTAATTATAGATAAACTATAGTTTCCTGGAGATGATAAATTCAATGTTGAAATTAAAGTGTAAGTCATATTATTTGCACTAAACTGAAAATCGTCACGAGTTAAAATAATTTGACTTCCATCAGGTGCAGTAATTAGAATTTTTAAATCGTTAGTAGATGATCCCAAAACCAAATCACTAGAGAATGAAATTGAAGCATTTCCATTTTCATCTGCACTAAAGTTAATATTTGTTATCCCTGGCCCTTCCAATGACGATTTTCTTGTTATGTAAGTCATAATATGATCTGTACCTGCACTGCCATGGGGTGTTTGT
>JBELHJ010000057.1:0-13802 GCA_042091495.1 Bacteroidota bacterium | reverse complement strand
CTAATGCGTTATGTGTGCCTAACGCACCTACTTTAAGCGTTTGTATGGGAATTTTCAAATAATCTATGGGGCTTGCAGGGGAAGCAAAATGAAGGATATAATCCAAGTCGCCTTCAATTGTTATATGCTCACAAACATCGTGGTCGATAAAGCTAAAGTTTGGGTTGTCAAGCAGATGAGCAATATTTGACATAGAGCCTGTAATCAAGTTGTCCATTCCAATAACCGACATGCCTTTAGCCAATAGCTTGTCGCATAAATGCGATCCGAGAAAGCCTGCGGCGCCTGTTATTAGTGCTTTTTCCATTTATCTTCCAATTGAATAATATGTAAATCCAAGCGCCTTCATTTCATCGGGACTGTAAATATTACGTCCGTCAAAAATGGCGTTGCCTTTAAGGTTCTCCTTAAGCTTATCAAAGTCTGGATTTCTAAACGCATGCCATTCTGTACAAATCAGCAGCGCATCTGCGTCTTTTGCGGCTTGCACCATGCTTGAGGCAAATGCAATGTTATTGCCCAGTTTAGTTTTAACATTATCCATAGCTTCTGGATCAAAGGCAGTAACGGTTGCTCCGGCAGCTAGGAGTTTTTCAATCATATAAAGCGCGGGGGCTTCACGAATATCGTCTGTATCGGGTTTAAATGCCAATCCCCAAACAGCGATATTTTTACCGTTTAAATTTCCGTCAAAATGCCGCTCCATTTTGGGGAACAAAATTGTTTTTTGTTTTTCATTTACTTCAATGACACTATCTAAAATAGCAAAGTGGTGCTGCGCATCTTTTCCCGATTTATGTAATGCTTTTACGTCTTTAGGGAAGCAAGATCCGCCATATCCAATTCCTGGAAATAGAAAACGTTTGCCAATACGCGCGTCAAGACCCATACCCATACGCACATCATCTACATTTGCGCCAACCTTTTCGCAATAGTTGGCGATTTCATTCATGTAGGTGATTTTGGTTGCCAAGAAGGCATTAGCGGCGTATTTGGTCAGCTCCGCAGATTTGATATCCATAAAGACGATTGGGTTACCAGAACGAACAAAATTCTTGTAAAGCTTTTGCATGGTTTTCTGAGCTCTTTCTGACTCTACGCCCACCACAATTCTGTCGGGTTTCATAAAATCTTCCACGGCAAAGCCTTCACGCAAAAACTCAGGATTAGAAACCACGTCAAAAGTAACATCCGTTTTGGCTTTAAGCGCTGCCTTTACACGCTTGCCTGTACCTACTGGCACGGTGCTTTTACTTACCACAATTTTGTAATCTTTCATCAGGTCACCAATTTGGTTGGCAACACCCAGCACATAAGATAAGTCGGCAGAGCCATCTTCATCTTCTGGGGTAGGTAGGGCTAAAAAAATGACTTCTCCGTGAGCAACACCCTCTTCAATTTTGGTAGAAAAATGAAGTCTTCCAGATTTGATATTTCGCTCAAAATAAGTTTCCAAGTGCGGCTCATAAATAGGCACTTCGCCGTTTTGCATTTTTGCCACTTTGGCTTTGTCTATATCGATACATAAAACATCATTCCCAGCTTCTGCCAAGCATGTTCCAGTGACTAAGCCCACATAGCCGGTGCCAATTACGGTTATTTTCATTTAAATAATTCTTTGAGTACTAATAAAACAAATTTTGTGTTTCCTATCAAATATCTCTTAAACATTCTTCTGGGCTCTTGAAGAAGTCTAAAAAACCATTCAAGACCACATTGTTGCATCCATTTAGGAGCTCTTTTTGTGATGCCAGAAACTACATCAAAGCTTCCCCCAACACCCATTATAAACTCAACGCTTTTAAGTGCTTTTTTATTGATAAACAAAAAATTTTCTTTAATTGGAGTAGGCATAGCAACAAAAAGAATATTTGCTCCGCTACTCTCTATTTGTTTAGCAACTAAAGCCTCTTCACTTTTGTCAAAATACCCATTTCTATATCCAGCAATTATTTTATCTCCATATTCTTGCCTATATCTCGAAACTACTTTTTCCACGACCTCATGTGTTGCTCCTAGAAAATAAATTTTTAAGTTCTGTTTATAAGAAACATGAATGAGTTTTTCCATTAAGTTCGTGCCATTAACTCGTTCTGGGAGTGGTTTTCCTAGGATTTTAGATGCCCAAACTATTGACTGACCGTCGGGGCTAATGATGTCAGCATTTAAAACACTTTTTTTAAGAATGGGATTTGTCTGCATAGCGACAACCTTTGCAGCATTTACGCAGACATGGTGTATGTTTTTACCGGAGTTAATTCCATCAATTATTATATCAACTGTTTGGTTGAATGTAAATGAGTCAACATCTGTGCCCAGTAGAGTGCGTCTAGTTATATTGTTTGTCATTGAGATCGGGGTAAATTAAAAAAGACAGCCCATAAAACATCCAAGCTTGTACCCATCTAATATAAGGGGTTTTATTGGTATAATATTTTCTTTTTTGATAGTAAAAAAATCCCTTTTTTGACTGCATATTAGCAATGGTCCAATTTATGACTTTTTCAGCTAAATCTTGGTAATTCTCAATTTCGTTCGATTTTACTAAAAATGCGAGTAACTGTGCTGGGGCGTGAACGTCTATCGGATATAGTTTGTCGTTAAAAAACTTGCTTTCTCCTTTTTCAGTAAAGAAATTGTTCATGTAGTAATCGAGCCCCTTTTTGTAGGCGGGGTACATTGATTTATCCTCAAAGACCTTCATATATAAATATATGCATTCCAGATTGAATCCTGTATGAAAGTTGTCAATCCATTGATGATGATGCAACGGGCTGTAAACCCAAGAGCCATCAGGGCTTTGTTTGTTTACAACATACTGTGTTATTTTTTTTGCATTTTCAAACAACTCTTCATTTTTACTGTACGAATAAAGAAGGGTTAAAATCTTCGCTGCCAAAAGGCCTGCATTGTAAACAGTTGTGTTGTCTAAAGGTGAGTACGAAATTGAATAATTCCCCTTGTCGTCATATGTTCGATTTAAATCATTAAGAACAAAATCTTTCACCGACATTGCAGCCTCTAGATACGCTTTATTTTTGGTTGAATCATATGCTAAAAGAAGGGCCTCGGCTGCATACGATGTTGGAACTATTGTTGGTGTTTTTTTAGGTTGGAAAAAGGCTCGTGCTTGCCAATCAAAGTTGTATCCCCAACAAGCCCCGGAATATCCGTTAGACTTCTTTTTTAAAAGCAGATCCGCTAAAAAAATAATTTTTTCTAAGTCTTTTTTGTCTGCTGTTTTTTTGTATCGTTTGTGATATCCGATAAGGAACAATGCCAGTCCTTTGGGATTATATTCTTTTTTTATCCCAACAAAAGGGCGTAAATTAAAGGGGTTACGTTTAAATAGCTGAATCCAAGCAAGTCTAATAAACCTAGATTTGCCAAAGATGGTTTTTTGGATTATTGGACTGTTTAGGCCGTCGTAAGGGTCCCAACCTTTAAAGTTTTCTTGTTCACAATACTTAACAAGGCTGTTGTAATTCTGCTCCAATCTAGGCGTTTTTGGTAGGGTTGAGTGTGTAATAAAATGATTTTATTTAGTAAGACAAAACATGTGAAAAATAATACTCAAGTTGCTTGGCTACAACTGAAGATGTAAAGTTTTTTTTGGCAAATTTATAGTTAAATTTTTCAATTTTAGAAAGGTGTTTACTGTTTTCGAGTAATTTCACTACAGCTTTTTCGAAATCCTCTGGCTTAAGAGATTGTACAAAATAACCCATTTTGTCGTCTTTAAAAAAATCAACTAGCCCACCTACAGGTCTAGTGACTATCGTATGCCCGAATGCCATAGACTCTAAGACTGAGGTAGGCATTCCTTCACCATGATGTGTAGGAAAAATATTTATGTGACATTTTTTAAGTACATCTGTAAGTTCACTTCCACTAAGACGTCCATGAAAAGTAACATTTTCAATGGCATTTGATTTACAGTACAATTTAGCCGTTTTTAATTCTGAACCACTCCCAACCACTTCGAGGGTTATGTTTTTATTGTTTTTATAAAGGTTTTTAAACGCATCTAGTGCAATAAAGATCCCTTTTTTAGTTTCAATTCTACCAAAAAAAAGAAGATGAATTTTTTTTTGGTTTTTTTGAGGAAGAGGATCGAGAATCATTGCTTCTTCAACTTTTGTAGTTGTTAAAAAAATGTCTCCCTGATAGCCCCAACTCAATAGCTTGTTCTTAAAAGATTTTGCTAACACAATGATTGCATCTGCTCTGTGGTAACGTTTTTTTTGGGCTGATTTATTTAGTTTGTATTCAAACTCAATATCCCAGCCGTGAAAAAACACGATTACC
The DNA here is from genome assembly GCA_042091495.1 of Bacteroidota bacterium. Classification (GTDB taxonomy): domain Bacteria; phylum Bacteroidota; class Bacteroidia; order Flavobacteriales; family Flavobacteriaceae; genus JBELHJ01. Next base: position 9,494 of record JBELHJ010000057.1, on the reverse strand, counting down.
TTTTTTGAAAAAATCTTAGCAATTAACAGGTACAAAGAATCTCTATAATAGGCCTTGGGGTTAAGCGATGGGTTTAGTAAAATTAAATCTGGATTAAACGTTAATATATTAAACATAAAAGCAAGAAAGTCAAAAGGCAGAAGAATAATTCCATTTAAACGAAATCTAGATCCAATTGTATTGTATTTAAACTTACATGACCAATAGTTTTCTAATCCAAGGAAATGATTTGAAACTCCTCCTAGTAAAGAAAGGGATGGGACATTAATTAAAACTTTCATATAGTGACTATTTTAATCATTTAATTTGATGTGCTTTGTATGCTTATAATTGTCTATTAGCAGGAATGCTAAAAAAGAAAAAAAGACATATCCTGCTAGAGGTCTAACTGCAATTCCGTTGCTGATAACACTTGAAAAAAGATATCCGCAAAATGTGGTTAAATACACCCAGCTTGTAGTTGTTTTTACAAATAAAACTTGCAAAAAGGTTAAAATAATAATGAAAAAATATATAAGTCCGTTCTCAAAAACCGTTGTGATTACATCACTGTGAGATCCTTTTACTTCCCACCACCAAGCCTTGGTTTTTATTAAATCAGATCCGCTTCCCCTTCCAAAAGCAAGTTCTAAAATATTAAATTCTCTTATAAGATTAAGTTTTTCGAAATACATAGATAGACGACCAGATGAAAACTCTTCCCAGTCTATTGTGCTGAAATAAAACAAAAAGAAAATTGTTAATGCAAACGGTAATAAAAATATGATTTGAAAAAATGTTTTTTTGAATTCATTAGAGCTTAACACAAGTAAGGGAATTGAAAATAAAAAAAAGATAATTAATGCTGTCCTTACACCATAGCCAAAAAAAAGAATTACAGTAATGAGGCAAGTGCTAATTAATAGGTATATTGGGTGTAGCTTTCTAAATATCAAATAGTTAACTGCCATTAAACACGTTACAATAATATAGCTGGTAGTGTGAATGTTGGCAAAATAAACAGGTAAATACTCTTCAACTCTGTTCATGCTTGGATTAAAAAAAACAATTGCAATAAAAGAGAGTAGCGCACATGTCATAATCATGAGCTTAAAAAAGCCGCTTAAATTTGTGTTCATTTTTTTGGAATAAATAACCAAAACACAAAAGAAAAAAATTGGAGAAAAAATCTTTAAAGAATATTTTACTCCCTCAAAAAAAGAGGTTTCGTTTACATAACTTGAAATAAAACTACTCGCTAATGAAAAAACAAAAACAATAAAGATAAACGATGATGGTTTAAACCAACGCCGATAAAGAAATATAAATATAACATTCAAGGGAGCTAACACAAATTCTAATTGACTGGAGAAGTTTTTTGGGAGTTCCCAAAAATTAAACTTATCTACATTTGATATTAATCCCTTTTGTAAATAGTGAGGCTCTACCAGTAGGTATGAGAAAACCAATTTTACTAATATTAATGTTGCTATAAGGTAAAAATGTACTTTACAAAAAGCAAGGTTTCTCATATTATGGATTTGAATTCATTTCCGCTATAGTTAATGTCGTATTTAAGATTCTTAGGTTTGAGATTTGACCGTTTAAAAAATATGTATAGGAGTCATGAGAGGGTAATGCGCCTAGTAATATATATTTTGCTTGCATTGGGCTACTATCCAGCCCTTGAAAAGTAGCATAAAGCTCGTTATTTACATAAAAAGAAGTCTCCCCTGCATCATAATTTAGCGATACATTATATAACGTGTTGGAATCTAACTGAAATAAGTCGTAGTATCGTGAAGACATTCCTTTTTTATAATCATATTCCTGAGCCCACAGTACATTTCTTCCAATAGCTCCTGAAACTCTTCTTCCGGTATAGGAAATAATTAGAGGAGCATTAGTTGGAGAGGAAAAATCGTCAATTAGCGAAACTAACCCTTGTGCAACACTTCCATCATCGGTGGTAGTTAAAAAATCAAAACTAATGTTAAATGATTGGTTATTATTTAACGCAGAAAATGGAATTTTTATATATGAAGGGTCTTGTTCTGTGCCGTAGAATGATGCTCCAAAAGCATCAAATTCCACATTTTCGATAATAGCATTATCAATATTGTTCGTTGATAGTTCATTTTCATAAACAACATGCGGCGAAATATCTCTAGGTTCAGAGTTTTTCTGAGGTTTTTTTGGTTTAGTGGAACAAGAGATCGCGGCTGTAGATATTATAAAAAGTAAGATTATTTTTTTCATTTGGGAAAAGTTTATTTATTGATAACGCAATTTAATTTTTTTTATTGAAGGAATTAAGTTTTTTAGCAGGTACTCCAACTACAACTGTGTTGTCTTCAACATTTTTTATTGCTACAGCATTTGCGCCAATAGTAGCATTTGATCCTATTTTGATTGGTCCTAAAACCTTTGCGCCTGTCGAAATATAAACATTATTACCAATTATGGGTACTTGATAATGACCTGATTTTCCTCCAATTGTTACATTCGTACCAATGACACACTTTGTTCCAATGACCGCTCTTTTGTGTATGACAACACCTATTCCGCCATAAGCAAACCTAGTCCCTTTACCAATTTTAGCTTGATATGGGATTACTGAGTTGTATATAAGAAAAATGATTCCTTTAATAATCGTAGGGAAAAAAGGAATTTTAAAACGATAAAGGATGTTTGACAACCTGTAAAAAAAATATGCGTTAATCATTTGAACGAATTATAGCGTTTATAAATATTACAGAAAAAAACAACACGGTTGGATAATAAAAGAAGTTCCCTCTCAATAGTGTTATTAAAAGTATATACGAACATAAAAAGATAACTCTTTTAGGCAGTTTTTTTGGAATGTTAACAAAAAGAAGGGAGAGAAATGTAATCGTTCCTATAACTCCTAAGTTAATAAACAGGTCTGCAAGGGCTAGTTCTGGGCGGCGAATTTGGCTTGCTAAATTTCCAAATAAATACTGTATTGCAGAAAATTGCTCTTTGATTTGAATGACTGCATCAGAAAATACCGTGTTTCGGTAAGAGAAAAATGCCGAAATTAATCCATCATCATTGTACACAGAACTTAACAATGTATTATTGTTTATATATAAAAAAGTTGATACAAAGCCAATAATTGAAAGCGCTATCGATACTAAAAATAGATCTTGTTTTTTAATAGGCCTTTTCGACATCAATTGCCTTTTATCAAAGGTGTATAAAAAAATGAACAGTGCAGACGAAATAAACAATGTCTTACTCCCAACCATAATCGATGAGGCTAAAATTGTTATGAGCAATGGGATATTATCTTTTTTATTTATGTGTTTTACATAATAGTACGCCAAAAAGCACATATAAAAATAAGACGCTGTTGATGTGCTTTTAAAGACTCCATTATATCCAAACCTGTACATGTCGTATGTGGCAAATAGATCAATGCTAAATATGTAACCTGTTAATATCAGTAGTAGATTAAAATAAGCGAAACCTTCAACTGCGCTAAATAATAGGGTTGCGTTATTTTGTTTGTGCATTTTTAAAAAGTAAAACACAACGATAACTGAAAACACATGTTTTAAAAATAAATAAGTCCCTTCAAAAAAATTTACTGATGGGAGCATCATTAAATTGATTGATGCACAAATAAAAAACAAAACTGCCAACACGATTTCTTTCTTGGTGATAGCGTTTTTTGTTACCAAACAATACATCATAAATAGCCCAATTATAGCTTTAACAAAAAAGTTAATACTATAATTTGGTAGCTGGTATATCTTCGCGAATTTGTAATAAAAATCAGAAAATAATACTAGCCCAAAGCATATGGTCACATACAGTGATATGTTTTCTGTTTTGCTCAAAATAATTTTTTTGAAAGCTGTTGCAAAATAATATACCTAACGACTAAAGAAATCAAACTAGCAATTGCTAAACCAAGTATTCCTAAATAAAAATATAACGTATAGCTAAGTATGATATTAAAAATAAGCATTGACAAATTAACATTTAAGTTCAGTTTGAACTTTCTCTTTATTAATATAATGGCTCCATAAAGAACAGACTGGGATTGAAAGAGTTTAGCCACTAGTAGTATTCCGAATATGTACACCGTAGAGCTATAACTTGTATAATATGTATTTATTAGCACAACATATACCAATGTAATTACTACCATTAATAGAACAGTTGCCATAAGAATCTTTTTTGCCCTATCAGTAATGGCATTGACTTTCTTTATTCGCTCAATATCAACTTGAACAAAAGTAAACGGAACAAGCATAAGCATGGTGGTTATGTTAAGAGCAAAGCTATAATTAGCAATTTCAATATTTGGATTATTTGACAATAACTTTAGTAACATAATGTCAACATATAAAAACATCATGTTGGAGAAATTACTTATGACTAATGTAAGTGAATTGAGCAATTGCTTTTTAAATAGCGTAAAGTATTTGCGTGTTTTGTTCCAAACAATATTGCTGTTTCTAAAAATTAACCACAACAAAACTAAAGAGGGTGCCAAAAGGAAATAATTGACGTAAATAAATGCGTGTGATGGGTTTTGAGTAAATAAAATAAGAATAAAAACAACGCCATTAAAGATTACGGTGCTGATGGTTTTATACAGAGATGCTTTTTTACTTCCAAAATGAGTAATGATAAATACTGGCAAGACTCCATTGGTGAAAAAGGCGGCATGAAAAAAAGCTGGAATTAATAGCTGTTCAATTTGAAATACACTAAAAACCGGTAAGAGCGATATACTAAAAAAGAAGATAAACCCGAAAGACAATAGCGTGAGATAAGTCCGATTTTGACTGTTTTTTGTGTAGGAAAAAAGAAAGCTTGGAAGCCCAAAAGCCACTCCCACAGATAATAATTCAATCGCTTTTTTATAAAACTCTAACTGCCCATAATCTTCTTTAGAAAGATAATATGCCGCAAAAAAAAGGACGGCATACTCTGACAATCTTCCTATCGAAATAGAAGACGCATAGATAATGTATCTAGAGTACTTTTTAACTAATTGCGAAAGTGCGCTCATGGTTGTTTTTAGACCTTGCATTTATACTTAATAATAACGCAATTAAGAAAGATGTAAATACGATGCCTTGAGTTCTTTCAAATATTGATTCTGTTATTGTAAGCATGGTAACTGCAAAAGCAATGTAAACAAAATATACTTTCCTTGTCATGAAAACTGTTTTCCAAAGTTTTACAAAAAATAAAAAATAGACTATTGCACCAAGTAATCCATAAGTACTCAGATATTCAAAAAACTGATTGTGCGCATTGTATTTTTCCTTGTATGCAACATAATCCCTATTTCTCTTGAAAACAGCTATTCGGTGTTTGCTCTCTGCTGCGGTTCCATATCCAAAAAGAGGCTTGTTCAAGAAAATTTCATAAGAAGCCGCCAGTCTATCAAAACGATCGTCTTTTTTTGAAAACTGTGTCTTTTGTTCAAATAAATTTAAACTCCTAAATAGCTTATCTCTTAAATAATTATGTTTTATGTTGTAGGATATTATTACCAATACAGCAACACATACTGCTGCTGCTAAAAACAACCTCCACATACGCGCATAAACGAAGTAACCTGTGGTAAATAATGCAAAGCAAACCAATATGTTTCTAGACAATAGGTTTAATAAAAAAAGAAATAATAAAGCACCTATTACCAATAATAGACTCTTTTTAATATTGCTACTAGCTTCTTTAAGCTCGTGTGCCAAAAACCCTATGGAAGCATATACAAATAACGACACATAGGTAGCATGAAGGTTTAACCCTTTTACAAGTTTGTGATTAAAATAACGTGATGTAAAAAATTGTGAAAAAGAGTCGTTATTGGTTTTTAATGCTAACATAACTTCAGCCCAGCTGTAACAAGCCACAAAAAAACATCCTGCTACTAAAGAGTACCCTAAATTTCTGTAGTTCATGGAAAACTTTTGGGGCAAAAGAATTGCTATTATTGGCAATAAAAAAAATGGTGCTGCTCGTACTACATCATCCAGTGCTAATTTTAACTCATCTGTATACAATAACCCAAAAACGGTTATTAAAAATGGAAGAGCATAAAAAAAAAGACTTCCCTTGTTTATTTTTAATTTTTCCAAAAACGTTTTCCTTTTACTAATTAGCATTATGAAAAAAGAGGTGAAAATAAACCCCCCTAAAAAAATGTTATTTAGTAATATATTTATGGGTAGAAAAAATACACATAGTATAAGAAGTAAATTGTTAAATTGATAAAGCAACTTCATCTAATATTCTTCATTGTATCCCACAAAAGTCTAACACTTTTTTTTCTTTTGGGATTACTGCACTCCTAAACTGATCGTGAGCCACCAAGAAAACAATAATCTCTGCTTGCTCGATGGCATCTTCAAAATTTGTAAGCTTAAATACATTGTGCTCTTTGATATTTGGCTCCACTACAAAGTGTTCTTCATTATTACTGTTTTGTAATACTTTTTGAACAATATATTTTGCAGGAGATTCTCTTAAATCATCAATATTTGGTTTAAAAGCAAGTCCCAATAATGCTACTTTAGGTTTCTTGTGATACTTAAGCTCATGAGCCAGTTTTTCAGATTGTATTTTTTCAGCACACCAAAAAGCTTTATAATTGTTAATTTCTCTTGCGGAAGCTATCATTTTTGCTTCTTTTGGGTAATCAGAAACAATAAAATATGGGTCTACTGCAATACAATGACCGCCAACTCCACAACCTGGCTGTAATATATTTACCCTAGGATGCTTATTTGCAAGACTAATTAGTTCCCACGGATTAATTCCTGCTTTATCGCAAATAATAGATAGCTCATTTGCAAATGCTATTTGAACGTCACGAGATGAGTTTTCTACTAGCTTACACATCTCAGCTGTTCTAGCATTAGTTGGGTGTAATTGGCCCTTTACATAATTGCTATAAAATGTCATGGCTTTCTCTGTAGATGCTTCATTGACTCCGCCTATGACACGGTCGTTATAAACCAGTTCATGCATTACGTTTCCCGGTAAAACACGCTCGGGACAATAAGCAATATATAATTGGTTTTTAAGCTCTGGACGCTCTCTGTATATCATTGCCATCATTTTTTCTGTAGTCCCTACTGGTGAGGTAGATTCAATGATGAATAAATCTCCCACTTTTAATAGAGGTATGATCCCTCTTGTAGCTGCTTCAACAAAAGAAATATCTGGTTTGTTTTTATCTTTAAAAGGAGTGGGCACCACAATGAGATAATTGTTCGCATTTACTGCTTCTGTACCAGCTGTTAGATACCCCTCTTTTACAGCAGATGCAACAGCGATGTCTAGTTCGGGCTCTACAATATGAATCTTACCTCTATTAATGGTTTCAACAACTTTTTGATTGACATCTACACCATGTACTTGTACCTTGTTGGAGGCAATAAGTGCTGCGGTTGGCAAGCCTATATACCCTAGCCCAATCATAACTACTTCTGGTTGATTCATTTTCTTTTAGTTTTTATTGTTTTAACCTATTGCTGTGCAATAAATTCTACGATTCGTTCACAAGCCTTACCATCTCCATAAGGGTTGTGTAGCTTACTCATGGCTTCAAAACGAGCATTATTGTTTAATAAGTCTAATGCCTCACTTACAATTAGGTCTTTATCAGTTCCTACTAGAATAACAGTCCCTGCATCAACAGCCTCGGGGCGTTCTGTAGTGTCACGCAACACAAGTACGGGTTTACCTAAACTTGGTGCCTCTTCTTGTATGCCACCACTATCAGTAATAATAATCTTTGCGCGGTTCATCATCCATATAAAATCTTGATATGCCAAAGGATCGATTAGCATTACATTATCTACATTCGTTAAAGTTCGTTTTACCGGCTCTTGTACCTTAGGGTTTAAGTGCACTGGATAAACAATTAAGCGATTTATGTTGTCAAGAGCAATCCTTTTTAGCGCTTCACAGATGCGTATAAATCCGTCCCCATGGTTTTCTCTTCTGTGGCCCGTTACCAAAATCACTTCTTTGTCACCAAGGGTTTGTGATAGTTCTTTTATTAAATCACTGGGCTCTTGCCTAACACGCTCAACACTGTCTAATAAAGCATCAATAACCGTATTTCCTGTGACAAGTACATTGTCTTCTTTTATGTTTTCCTGAACCAAATTAGATTTTGATAACACTGTGGGCGCAAAATGATAATCACAAACGCGGCCTGCTATTTGCCTATTCATCTCTTCTGGGAAAGGAGACCATTTGTTGTGAGTTCTTAATCCAGCTTCTACATGACAAACCTTAGCACCGCTATAAAAAGAAGCTATACTTCCTGCCATAGTTGTTGTTGTATCCCCATGCACAAAAACATAATCTGGCTTTGCTTCTTCTAAAACAGGTTTTAATCCTTCGATAATAGATGCTGTTAGGCTATAAAGATTTTGATTTGGCTTCATTAAATTTAAATCATAGTCAGGAATAATATCAAAAAATGAAAGAACTTGATCAAGCATTTCTCTGTGTTGAGCAGTAACACATACTGATGTTTCAAACCTAGCGTCTGATTTGAATTTATTAACAAGAGGCGCCATCTTTATGGCTTCTGGTCTAGTGCCAAAAACTATGAGTATTCTCTTTTTCATGTTGCTTGCAATGCCGTATTATTCGGTCTTTTCGCTTTAAGATTTAATGTTTCTGAAGCTATTTCTTTAATTTCAGTTTGGGTAAGCCGTTTCGCCAACGCATGCCAACTCATGGTTTTTCCATCGCTATAGTGTTCCACATTACTTGTAAACGCTGAATCGTTAATTTTATTTAACAAAAATATAACTAAATTCGGAGCGTAGGTCGGCGTGCCTAACAAGTCGCTAACTACCTGTAAGTGTGAATTTTTTTTTGCTTTTTCTAAAATTTTAGTCTGAAAATTGTTCCCGTATTCCGAGTATAACCACGACGTACGCACAATACAGTAGTCGCCGCCAACAGCAGCTAGGGCTTGTTCTCCCGCCAACTTTGATGCGCCATACAGGTTTATAGGGTTTGGCATGTCTTCTGCTGTGTATGGGCTTCCTTTAGTGCCATCAAACACATAATCTGTGGAAATATGAATAAGAAAAATCCCGTGCTTCTTGCACGCTTCTGCTAAAAGCCGTGGTGCTGTTTCGTTTAATAAATATGCTGCTTCTGGCTCATCTTCGGCTTTATCCACGTGGGTATAGGCTGCCGCATTGATGCACACATCAATGGTGTCTGTATTAAAAAAAGCTTCTATTTGCCCTAGGCTGGTAACGTCAAGATCGCTCTTACCGGTAAATACAAAAGATAATTCTGGATAGGCTGCTGTTGCTGCTTTAATCGCTAATCCCAACTGCCCGTTTGCGCCTGTAACCAATACCCGTTTCATTTGTCACGTTTATTAAAGGTGGGTAGCTCCAAGTCCTTTTCCGAAATACGTTGCTTATCTTTTGGTATTTGCCAATCTATATTTAATGTTTTGTCTAATGGGTGAATTCCAGACTCCG
>JBELHJ010000056.1:0-14479 GCA_042091495.1 Bacteroidota bacterium | reverse complement strand
CAAAAAAAATATAAAAAAATCAGTTTTTTATTGAAAATATTTTAAAGCCATTTTCTTTTAAATAGACCAATAAGAACTTGTGGATCAACAGTAAATGTAAATCTAATTTTCTCAGCATAGTTATTTTGAGTTATTTCCCATCCTAATTTAGAGTATACCGGGAAATAAATTTCAAAATAATCTTCTACTAAGTTTAATCTTATTCCAGAATCATAAACAAATTCTGGGGATTGCGAATTGTTTTTAACTAAACCTACATCTCCGTATGCCTCTATGTACCTCCAAATGGTTGTTATAGCATTGGCTGTAGTCATCCATTGATTAGCATACCTTGGTTCTAAAAAGGATTTAAATCCTCCTTCTGCAACAATAATTTGTTGACTAAATAGGCCACTTGCTTCTGACCTTCCTAAATAACCATAATCAAATAAGTAGTCTGTAGGTCGATCTAATGCAAAACTAAAATAATCATCATTTTGATGGGTGTTATTATAAAGGAACACACCAGCAAAGCATCTCAAATTAAATTGGCGGTTATTTTCCGAGAGTTTTCTATACTCATAGTTAAATGTAACTTTTCCAAAGTTTTTAGAAAATTGGAGATCATTATACCATCTACTGTGCTTAATAAGGCCAGCATTTGATCTGAGATATCTTAAATTTACAACATCATAATTTGGTGCCGTATCAATAACATCTGAATCAGGTCCAATAGTCTTATTAATACTTGTTAATCGCATTTGAACTTGTGATCTTAGATTAGATCTGTAGTCTTTTCTGTCTCTAAAATATAATGATATGCTAGGTGTAAATTTTCTAACAAAGGCATCTCTTCCAAAGGATGAATAATTACCATATATTCCATAAAATAATTTGAAGAGGTCTGAGTCTTCATAATACTTCATTACATAGGCATTAAAGCTACCGGTTAAAGTTTTAGAATTTACGGAATACTTTGGCGTTAAGTTGTAATTAAATGTTTTTCGAAGTACTGATTTGTTGTATAGTTTGCCCCCTAATGTTATGCCATCGTATATGTTTTTATACTCTAAAATAGGCATAACAAAGACTTGATTATAATTAGGGTCCTCTAAATCCTTAAATATTCGAACTTGAAAAGGTTTATTTAGTAGTTTATTTGAATTTAAAGACTTATGATTGTTTCTTAAATTAAATTCTGGTATGATTTGTTCGTAATTAATTACAAGTTGATCACCTCCGTTATAGCTTATACTCTTTTTGTTTAATGTATTGATATCATTATACCAATACTTTGCTAATACACTGTCTTTTTTGACTTCGTAAAGTGAAATTGGAAAATTGGATTTATACTTATTTTTTATAATAAACTTAATGGAATCGTCAACGACTTTAGCCGATTTGAGTTTGTAGTCGATACGTTTGTTTGAGTTAATGTAATTATCAAAATACCAATCAATATTTTTAGGGCACTTTCCTTTTAAAATTTTAGAAAAATCATTTGAAGAAGTTTGCTTGCCTTGATATTCAACAAAGAATTTTTTAAAAATGTTATCAAAATTGGAGGTGTCACAATAGTCTTTCAAATAATCGAAACCAATAGCAGATTTATATTTACTCGAGATATTTGAATTAAACTTGAGCAATTTGTCTTTAGGAAGGTTGAGTGGCTGATCTCTATTTATTCTGACTATCTGCATGTAATACAAGTAGTATTGATAGTTAAAATCTTTTTTGCCTGCATTAAACGATCTAACCCCCCAAATTTTCGCTAATTCTCCAAGAAGTTTTGATTCCGGGTAATAGAAATCAACATATTTCATTAAATAATATATTTGCATACCATCAGAAAGCCAATAATCACGTCTGTTGTCAAAAAACAGACTGTTGTTAATGAAAAGTTTTAAAGTGGTTTTTAATAGTTTTACTTCATATTGAAATTCATCTGGAAATGGTCTAAGAATTTTTGGTAATTGATTAATTCCATACAGTTTATCTTTATTATAATCTGTTTTAGTTACTAAAAGCTTTTTATTTTTATATGGGCCTAATTCTTTGGTTAAAAATTGAATAATACGATCAGTAGCTAAAACCTTATCGATAGCGTTAATGTCCTTATCATTTAAATTACTTGAAATAGTAAAAACATCTGTTTTAATGGATTTAAAATCGTTTTCTTTAGTTAAAATTAATCGACTATCAACTCTATTTAGTCCTCTTAAATGAATTGTATTGTCTGCTTTTGGTGTTACTTCGTCTAATTCGCTTATTACATTAAAATGTTTCGGGTAAGAAATTTTTAAATCAATATCCATAGGTGTAGTGTATAGATCGTCAAGATTTAAATTACTATGGTAAATCCATCCATTGTCATAAATCGCAGGTGTAAAATACCAATACCTTAGGTTATAATTTGAATTCTTATCTACACCATAGCCCGTGAATTTCATATTAGGTAATTTAACCGTATAATCAAAAACTAATGCAGTTTCATTGTTTGGATGTAAAGGTTTTTTTAGAGATAAATTAAGGTTATCAGGATTTTTTGAGTCGTATTTAAATTTAAGTTTATTATTATTTTCATCAACTACAGATTGAATAGAGGTGTAACCTCTATCCTCTGATTTTGCAAAGTGAAACTTTGAATCGTATTCTTCTGAAAATCGTTCTGCAAGGGGAGAGGTCTTTGAATTATAACTATTATTCCAATCTATTAAAACGATATTATTTAGGGTGGCTTTTGATTTGTTTTTATAAAATAGCGTTTGTTTAATTCGTAATGAATTTGCTGTAGTATCTAATACCATTTTAATTGTTGTGCGTTGTTGTGCGAATCCTCTAGAAAAAAAGAAGACCATCACAATTGCAAAGCATAGATACTTTTGGTATTTCAAATTAGATATTGATTTAAAAGTTAGGACTTAAATCATATTTTTTATAGAAATTATCTAATATGTTAATGACTTCATCAGGAGTATCAACCACATGAATAAGATCTAAATCACCTTCACTGATATTAGAGAATTTTGCTAGTAAAGTTTCCTTTATCCAATCTAGTAAACCTCCCCAAAACTCTCTAGAAACTAAAACAATAGGAAATTTTTCAATTTTATTGGTTTGTATTAGTGTGATAGCCTCAAATAATTCATCTAGTGTCCCAAAACCACCAGGCATAACAACGAAGCCTTGAGAGTATTTTACAAACATCACCTTTCTCACAAAGAAGTAATCAAAATCAAGGCTTTTATCGTGATCAATGTATGGATTATCATGTTGTTCAAAAGGCAGTTCAATATTTAAGCCAACTGAAGTTCCTCCGGCTAAATAAGCGCCTTTATTTCCAGCTTCCATAATTCCTGGTCCACCTCCAGTGATAACACCGTAACCATGATTAACAATTTTTGAAGCGACTTCCTCGGCTAACTTATAGTATCTATGATCTGATTTTGTCCTAGCTGAACCAAAAATAGATACACATGGACCTATTCTGCTTAATTTTTCATAACCGTTAACAAATTCTCCAACAATCTTGAATATGGCCCAAGAGTCATTAGTTTTTATTTCATTCCATCCCTTGTGATGTGATTCTTTCTTCATAGGTAATTAAGTTCTTTTTTTAAAAATTTAGCTGTATGACTATGCTCATTATTTATAATAGTTTCAGGGTCACCTTTTACAATGATTTGTCCCCCTTTTTGTCCCCCTTCAGGACCAATATCTATGATGTAATCTACTAATTTAATAACATCTAGATTATGTTCAATAATTAATACAGTATTTCCTTTATCAACTAACCTATTAAGTACATCCATTAATACTCTAATATCTTCAAAATGAAGTCCTGTAGTGGGTTCATCTAAAATATAAAAAGTATTTCCGGTGTCCCGTTTACTTAATTCTGTTGCTAATTTAATGCGTTGGGCTTCACCACCTGATAGTGTGGTGCTTTGTTGTCCAAGTGTTATATAGCCTAGTCCAACATCTTGAATGGTTTTAAGTTTTTTATAAATTTTAGGAATATGTTCAAAAAATAATACCGATTCATTGATAGTCATTTCAAGGACATCACTAATAGATTTGCCTTTGTATCTAATTTCTAAGGTTTCTCTATTGAATCGTTTTCCTTGACAGGTTTCGCATTCAACATATACATCTGGTAAAAAGTTCATTTCAATAAGTTTCAACCCTCCACCTTGGCATGTTTCACAACGTCCACCTTTTACATTAAAACTAAATCGCCCTGGTTTATAGCCCCGTATCATTGCCTCCGGAATTTTAGCAAATAAAGTGCGTATTTCACTAAAAACCCCTGTATATGTTGCGGGGTTACTTCTAGGGGTTCTGCCTATTGGTGATTGATCAATATCAATAACTTTATCAATGTGCTCAAGCCCTTGAATTGATTTGTATTCTAGTGGCTTTTTAACAGCATTAAAAAAATGAGTATTTAATATGGGATAAAGTGTTTCATTAATTAAAGTAGATTTTCCACTTCCTGAAACTCCAGTTACCCCAATCATTTTACCTAATGGGAATTTAACATCAATATTTTTTAGATTATTACCATTACAGCCTTTAAGTTGAACAAAATTTCCATTTCCACTTCTTCGTTTTGATGGGATTTCTATGGTTTTTGTTCCATTAAGATAGGCTGTAGTTGTAGTATTGTGTGACAAGATTTCTTTTGGAGTACCTTGACTTATAATTTCACCACCGTTTTTTCCCGCTAGCGGTCCAATATCTATAATGTAATCTGCTTCCTCTATCATGTCTTTATCATGTTCTACAACAATAACGGAATTACCAATATCTCTTAAAGACTTTAAAGCCATAATGAGTTTTTCATTATCCCTTTGATGAAGCCCAATACTGGGTTCATCAAGAATATAAAGAACACCTACTAACTGAGACCCTATTTGAGTAGCTAAGCGAATTCTTTGCGCTTCTCCTCCTGATAATGTTTTTGAACTTCTACTTAAGGAGAGGTAATTTAACCCAACATCTAATAAGAATTGTAATCGTGTTTTAATTTCTTTGATGATCTCCTCTGCAATTTTATGTTGAGTTTTGCTAAGTTTAGCATCAATATTTTTAAACCACTTAAAAAGTCCCTCAATATCCATTGAAGTGAGATCTTGAATGTTCTTATTATTAATTTTAAAGCATAATGATTCAGGCTTTAATCTACTGCCAGAGCACGTTTCACAATCTACTTTATCCATATAATCTCTGGCCCATCTTCTTAATGACTTTGAGTCTGAGTTTTTGTATTGTGATTCAATAAAGTTAGCGATGCCTTCAAAATCAATATTATAATTTCTAGTAACACCTAAAGATTTACTATGCTCATCAAATTGATCTTTACCCCCATACAAAATAAAGGATTTAGCAGATTCAGGAATCGATTTATATGGATCAGATAATTTAAACTTATAGCGTTTAGCAATAAGCTCTAATTGTTTAAAAATCCAACTATTCTTTTGAGGACCATGAGGTGCGAGGGCTCCATTAGCTATTGATATTTTAGCATTAGGAATTATTTTATTAGGATTTACAACATAAAGTTCTCCTAAACCGTTACATTTTGGACACGCCCCTTTTGGGGAATTAAACGAGAAATTATTAGGCTCAGGATTTGGATACGAAATACCTGAAGTGGGGCACATCAGATGCTTACTAAAGTATCTGGTCTCATTGCTATCTTGGTCCATAACTTGAAGCACGCCGTCACCATGATAAAGTGCCGTTTGAATGGTTTCAGTTAGTCGTTTATCTAAGGTCTGGTCTGCATTTTCATTTATAACTAGACGGTCTATAACAATTTCAATATCATGCGTTTTATATCGATCTAATTTAAGTCCCGGTGCTAAATTTATAATTTCCCCATCAGCTCTAACTTTAACAAAACCTTGTTTACTAATATGATCAAATAGCTCTCTGTAATGGCCTTTTCGCGATTTAATTACTGGCGCTAAAATATTTATACGTTTGTTTTGATAACTAGCAATGATAAGCTCTTTAATTTGTTCGTCGGTGTAGCTTACCATTTTTTCACCAGTAACATAGGAGTAAGCGTCACCCGCTCTGGCAAAAAGTAATCTTAAAAAATCATAAATTTCTGTAATGGTGCCTACGGTTGATCGCGGTGACTTACTGGTTGTTTTTTGTTCAATGGCAATAACTGGTGAAAGCCCATCTATTTTATCTACATCTGGTCGTTCTAAACTCCCTAAAAATTGTCTAGCGTATGCTGAAAAGGTTTCTATATAGCGTCTTTGACCTTCTGCGTAAATGGTATCGAAAGCTAATGATGACTTACCACTGCCTGATAATCCAGTAATAACAACTAGTTTTTCACGAGGTATATCAATATCAATATTTTTGAGATTGTGAACTCTAGCACCTTTAACCTCAATAAATTCTTCTTTTCTATTCATAATAAGCCAATCGTCAAAAATAGAAGTTTTCTTTATAAAAAGAAAGCTGTTTAATAAGAGACTTTTGTGATTATTTGATCTATTTCTAGTTCAAGCTGACCAATTTTGTGAGCTGTTGGGAGTTTAATTTTAGAGTCAGTCATAACCCAATCATTCCAACTGGCTTCAAGTCCTCCAATAGGAATAAGGTCAACCCACATTTTAAAACTTTTTGGATTACCTTTTTCATCAAATAACCAAACATAGGTATCACCAGGAGTGGTTCCTCCTTTAGTATAAGTAACCATTAAAGCTTTTTTATTATCAATTAGCGTTGTTCTAAGTATGGTACCTTCGTCCTCTAATTTAAAGGGTGCTACAAGCCAAAAAGAATCATTATTAAATAATTTAACAGCTTTTTCAATATAAGGCTCAGATTCAGATACATCTATTAATTTTTCATTGATATGTACTAATGAGTTTTCTTTATTATTTAAATCTAATTTAACCTTGATATTTTTCCAATATACTTCACACAAACCCTTGTTTTTATGCCATTTAAAATGATGTCTTCTCTTAAAGGTCCATGATATATAATCTGTATTCCTGTAGTGCTCGTAATTGATAAACGATTTAATAGTATCTACCATTAATTGTGTGTTATTATCATATTTAGCAGTTGGTAAAGGTTCATTGTATTTTAAATAAATGAAGCTAAAAAAGAGCATACTTGGAAGTGTAAAAAACACCACTAGGCCAACTCCTATTTTGACTATTTTTTTCATTTTTAAATGATATGTTTTTTTATGGCTTTAACACTCATTATGATCTTAAATAATAAATCATCTTTTAAAAATTCATTGTGTTTGTATGGGTCTTTAGGATAATCAGTTGTATACCTTGGGTCTGTTAATATGGTTATGTCTATCATAATTTTTAAAATCCAGATGCATGATCATCACCTCGGTGGTCAGCACCACCAATCAATGTGCAATCCTTATTAACTTGTATGGCATCAATTATACCTATATATTCATATTCATTATCATTTAATTTATAGCCATAATTTTTCAATGATATTTTTATTGAATCTACAAATCTGTTTTTTTCCATTCTAATTTCATCTGGCAACCACTGGTGATGAAATCTAGGGTAGTCAACTGCTTTTTGTATTGGCATTTGGTGATGAACAACGTTAAGTATGGTTTGAAGTACCGATGTAATGATCGTTGATCCACCAGGCGAGCCAACAACAAGAAATAATTCATTGTTTTTCTCAACAATAGTTGGTGTCATTGAACTTAACATACGTTTTTGGGGCTTTATACTGTTAGCTTCACCACCAATAAGCCCGTAGTTATTAGGGATTCCAGGTTTGATACTAAAATCGTCCATTTCATTGTTTAGAAAAATACCTAATTCTGGAACAAAAACTTTAGAACCATAATTACTATTTAGTGTGGTTGTCACAGAAACAGCATTACCCTGATGGTCAACGATTGAATAGTGTGTTGTTTCTGAGCTTTCATTATTTATAAAATTTGGGTCACCATATGAAATTTTAGATGATGGTATTATAGAATCCAATGCAAACTCAGTGAGTCTTTTGTTCAAATATTTAGGATCAAGTAATTTGTCTTTAGGAATGTTAACAAAATCTGGATCACCAAGATAATAGCTTCTGTCTGCATAAGCTCTTTTTTCTGCTTCCACTAATAATTTAACGTATGCTTCGGAATTTGGAGTATGTGTTTGGTTTAGATAAGGTGAAATCATTTTTAAAATCTGCCCCAAAACAATACCACCACTTGACGGCGGACCCATTGAATGAATTGTATAGTCTTTAAAAGAGAAAGTAAGTGGGGTTCTCCATATAGCATCGTATGATTTAAGATCATCTGCATTTATGATTCCTGATTTGTTGGAAATAAAATTTAATAATTTTTTAGAGGATTCTCCTGTGTAAAAATCATCACTTCCGCTAATAGCTAATCTACTTAACGTTTCAGCTAATTTTATATTTACAATAGTATCTCCAATTTTTAAATCAGGCTTAAAAAGAATTTGATCGCCATTAACTAATCTTAAAATACTATCGTATTCTTTAATTCTGTTGTACTGTTTTCTAGTAATAATATAACCGTTTTTGGCTAGTGCAATCACAGGTTTTAACACCTCTTTAGCAGGTAATAAACCAAAACGTTTGTGAGCTTTAAAAACACCTTTTACAGTTCCTGGAACACCTACTGCTTTAATACCAATTTTACTAAGGTTTTTAATGATCGAACGATCATTATTTAGGTACATGTTTTTACTTGCATTAAGCGGAGCCTTTTCTCTGTAATCTAAGGTGCCAGTTTCTCCATTATTTAATCTATAAACCATAAATCCTCCTCCGCCTAAATTGCCAGCACATGGATGAACAACTGCTAAAGCTAATTCTGTGGCTAGCATGGCATCAAAAGCGTTACCACCTAGTTTCATAATTTGAATTCCAATATCAGAAGCCTCTTTTCTAGCAGAAACAACCATTCCTTTATAATGGTTAGATTTATCGTGGTTAAATGTTTTAGGAATATTTTCTTTACAGGACGTCAGTACTGAGATAAAAAGTAAAAAAACTAAATGCAGGAGTTTCATTAAAAGGTATTAGTCAAATCTTTGGTGTATAAAGTTACATCATTAAAGCATACAAAAAATTCATTTTCAAAATCTGAGTAATATTGTAATAATTCATTGGTAGCAAGATGCATGTTTGATTTTCCTTTAGTTCTTCTATTCATGCCTTCAAGAACCCGCTGTATTCCTTCAATATATTGGTAATTATAAAGCCAATTTTGTTCAATCATGTACGGCATCATCTTACAAATTTTTTCAGGAAGTAAATCAGAGTGTAAACTAAGACTGGTGTAAAATGCTGTAGTGAATTTTAATAAGGATTTATCATGATATTTATTCCAATTTTTAGCTAGAAAATGATCATAAAAAATATCAACAATTACAGCACTGTAATGACTATAGATACTAAAAAGTTTTTGTTTACTTTTTTTAAATGCTTCATGCTGATCTGTAAATGTATCTATAGCTCTGTGCATTTGAATACCTTTTTGAATTTCTTCGGGATATTCTAAATATCGTTTTCCTTTGACTGCATCTGCAATAAAGTTTCCAATAGCTCGAGGTTTATTATCAAAGGATAAGTAAATATGTGCTAAATAATTCAAGGCCATAATTTACATATTCCCTCTTTAAATCATTAGAATACTTTTATATTTGTCGAAAATTAAAAAAAACCAAAATGACTTTAATAAAATCAATATCGGGAATTAGAGGAACTATAGGAGGTAATGTTGGTGATAATCTTACGCCAATAGATGCTGTTAAATTTGCAGCATCATATGGAGTTTGGCTAAAATCTTATAGAAATAAAGAGTCATTGACAGTTGTGGTGGGGAGAGATGCAAGATTGTCTGGCCATATGATTCAAAGTTTAGTTATGCAAACTTTGGTTGGTTTAGGAATAGATATCATTGATTTAGATTTATCTACAACGCCAACCGTAGAGGTTGCCGTACCTTTGGAGCATGCAGATGGTGGTATTATTTTAACGGCCAGTCACAATCCAAAACAATGGAATGCTTTAAAATTATTGAATGAGAAAGGAGAATTTTTGAATGCAGCAGAAGGGCAAAAAATCCTTGAAATTGCAGAGTCTGATAATTTTCAATTTGCAGAAGTAGATGATTTAGGTACTATAAAACGTAATGATGCATACATAGATATTCATGTTGATGAGGTATTAAACTTACCTTTAGTTAACGTAGAAGCCATAAAGAAAGCTAAATTTAGGGTGGTTGTTGATGGAGTGAACTCTACAGGAGGAATTGCTATTCCACGATTGTTAGAGGAGTTGGGTGTTGAAACTACCAAGCTATATTGTGATCCTACAGGACATTTTCCACACAATCCAGAACCGTTAAAAGAGCATTTAACAGATTTATCTGAAGCTGTAAAATCTTCGGCCTGTGATTTTGGTATTGTTGTTGATCCAGATGTAGACCGATTGGCTTTTATGGATGAAAATGGTGAAATGTTTGGTGAAGAATACACATTGGTAGCTTGTGCCGATTACGTATTGTCGCAAACACCGGGTAATACTGTAAGTAATATGAGTTCTACACGTGCGTTAAGTGATGTTACTGCAAAACACGGTGGACAATATGAGGCTAGTGCTGTTGGGGAAGTTAATGTTGTAGAACTTATGAAAAAAAACAATGCTATTATCGGTGGAGAGGGTAATGGAGGTATTATCTATCCAGAATTACATTACGGTAGAGACGCTTTGGTTGGTGTGGCCTTGTTTTTAAGTTTATTGGCAGATAAGAAAATGTCTGTAAGTGCTTTAAGAGCTTCATATCCAAATTACTTTATGAGTAAAAAGAAAATTGAGCTTACTCCAAATCTTGATGTTGATGGTATCTTAAAAGCAATGGAATCCAAATATAACGGTGAGAGAATTACAACTATAGATGGTGTAAAAATTGATTTTAAGGAGAGTTGGGTACATTTAAGAAAAAGTAATACAGAGCCAATCATTAGAATTTATACCGAGGCTATGACTGCTGATGCAGCAAATAGTCTAGCTAATAAAATAATATCAGAAATAAAAGCTATTGCCTCTATTTAGGAGGCAGTGGTTTTATTTTGATTACGATGCTTCCACCTTTTGTGCGTCCATAAATAATATTGTGGTGCTTCATGTATTTGTTTTTCAACCCGTTTTAAGAAATCATCTGTAATTGCGTAGTCTGCAAATTTTTTTGGGTTTTCAGCCATGAGTTCAAAAGTGGTTTCATAATAACCTCTTTTTAAGCGTTTTACTCTAAAAAACACCACACTCATATCAAGTTTTTTTGCAAGCATTTCTGCGCCTGTAAAAACAGGAACATCAATACCCATAAAATTTCCCCAGTGGTGTGTTTTGTGAATTCTAGGAGACTGGTCAGAAACAAAACCGCTTATGGTAAGTTCCCCTTTTTGCTTTGATTGTATTAGGGTAGGAATAGTTTGTTTGGTTGTTATTAAATGGCTATTATATTTTGCCCTAATGCGTTTAAAAAGTTTATCAAAATAAGGATTAGATAGTTTTTTATAAACAGCATAACCTTTATGAGAAACGTAAGTCTGTAGAATAAAAATCCATTCCCAGCTGCCATAGTGGGCACACATTAGTATGATACTTCTATTTTTGGCTTCAAGTTCTTTAATAAGTTCAATATTTTTAAAAGTAAAGTGCGATTTCATGCTTTTTTCACTGATAGTTATAGATTTAATAGATTCTACCATCATATCGCACAAGTGGTGATAAAACAGTTTTGCAATCTGTTTCAGTTCTTTTTTAGTTTTATTGAGGTAAACTAATTTTAGGTTATCAAATACAACTTTTTTTCTATAGCCAAAAACTCTATAAATTATAAGATATAAAAAATCAGAAAATGCATACAACAATCTAAAGGGAAGAATAGAAATAAAATAAAGTATTGGATATAACAGTACGTAAATTACTAATTGCATTATGTTTTATTAGATTTGCAGACAAATATAGTTTAATAAAGTTTTTTTGACCGATTTATGCAACAATTAAGTCTTGAAGTTATTCTGGTTATTTTGGCCAATATTTTAGTATCTGTTAAGGGTTTTAATGATTTTGGTTTCTTTGAACGCTATAAATTTAATATTGGAAGTATTAAGAATGGAGAGTACATTAGGTATTTAAGTGCTGCCTTTTTACATGCTAATTTCACCCATTTGTTCTTTAATTTGTTTACATTATACATGTTTGCAAATGTGGTTGTAGCTTATATGGGTAGTATTAACTTTCTCATTATTTATTTTGTAAGCTTATTTGTTGGTAATTTCTTAGCCTATTTTTTTCATAAACATCAACCTTATTACAGTGCTATTGGCGCTAGCGGCGCAGTAACAGGTATTCTTTATGCCGCTATTTTGTTAGAACCCAATATGTCACTGTATTTGTTTTTCATTCCTATTCCAATCCCAGCTTATATTTTTGGCATTGGCTATTTGTTTTATTCTATTTATGGTATGAAAAAGCAGATGGGAAACATTGGTCACGACGCGCACTTTGGTGGGGCAGTAGGAGGCTATTTTACAACCTTATTAATATGGCCAGGATTATTGTTTGACCGCCTGGGAATGGTCGTTTTGTTGGCTATACCAATTATTGTGTTGTTCTATCTTATAAAAACAAATAAATTATAAGAGGAATCTTCCTATTACTCAAACAGTTGTTTTAATTTATTTTGAAGTGCTTTACCTCTTAGGTTTTTAGCAATAATTTTTCCTTTTTCATCAATTAAAAATGAAGACGGTATGGATGTAACCCCATATGTTTTTGCGATTTCACATTTAAAGTAGTCTAGGTTTGAGATATGATACCATGCGCCTATTCCATCTTTGTCAATAGCATCAATCCATGCTTTTTTACCTTCGGTTTTACCTCTTCTACCATCTAAAGAAATACTAATAATATCAAATCCTTTAGAATTAAAATTATTGTAAACTTCTAAAAGATTTGGATTTTCTTTACGACAAGGACCACACCATGCTGCCCAAAAATCAATGAGGGTATATTTTCCTTTCACATCACTTAAAGAAACAATTTCACCATCAGGATTTTTAGCTTTAAATTCTGGTGCTATTTTGCCAATACTTACTTTCTGAAGCATTTTAACTTTTTCAATTTCAATATCAATTTCATTTTTAAGTTTTAATCCTGTAGGGTTGATTTTAACTTTTGAATTTAAATCATTAAATAATTTATTGATATTTTCTATGGTGATATTGGATTTTCTTAATTTTTTTATCAAATCAAGACAATAAATATTGTCTTTGTTTTCTGATATAAATTTTTTATCTAAATAATTTATTGAGTCTGTAACACCTTTCAGTGTTTTTCCAAATTCAACTTTGTAAGAAGCATTTTTATCTTTTTTTTCTTTATATTCTGTGAATAAATCTCTTCGTCTTTGTATAAGTTTTTTTCTGTTGTTTTCTAATTTTGAAATGGCCTCATTAACTTTAGAGTTTCTGATTAATGATTCTTCCATATTATCTTTATTTAGATCAATTTTTACATGATCATTGGTTATTACAAGTGGAAGATTTCCTTGCATGCTATTACCTTCCAGATACCATAATACTTCATTATCATAAGTACCTTTAAATTCAAACATTTCATTAATAACAATAGCAGTATCTTTTATAACATATCTTGATCTTCCTCTGTTCTCTACTTTTTCCTTCAAATAAACTCTTATGCCATTATATACACCAGACGCTTCTCCAGTTATTTTGTATACCCCTTCAGGTAATTTAGGTGTTTGTTCACAAGAGTTAATAATAAGTGTTAAAACGATTATTTTGAGAATATGCTTCATGAATTTTTATTTTGAAAACAAATATAAAAAAGTTCAATTTTTAATGCAGCTATTTTTTTAAGCATAATTAATTATTAGTTTATTTTTGCAATAAATAATCAGTATGATCTTAAATGATACCGTTGTTGCATTGGCAACAGCCCCAGGAAGTGGTGCTATAGCAATTATTAGACTTTCAGGTCCAAAGGCTATCGCAATATGTAATTCTCTTTTTGTGTCGGTAGTTCCAGGAAAGTTAATTAAGGATCAAGCTACACATTCCATTCATTTAGGACATATTAAAGACGGCGATAAGACTTTAGACGAAGTTCTTGTTAGTGTATTTAAAAATCCCAACTCCTATACAGGAGAAGATGTTATTGAGATTTCTTGTCACGGCAGTCCCTTCATACAACAAGAAATAATACAATTAATGCTTAGAAATGGTTGCAGGATGGCTACACCTGGTGAATTTACTTTGAGAGCATTTTTAAATGGTAAGTTAGATTTGAGTCAAGCCGAAGCTGTTGCTGATTTGATTGCCTCTGACAATGAAGCCTCTCATAAAATTGCCATGCAGCAAATGCGCGGTGGATTCTCTTCTGAAATTGCAAAATTGAGAGAGGAACTTTTAAACTTTGCATC
>JBELHJ010000055.1:0-15008 GCA_042091495.1 Bacteroidota bacterium | reverse complement strand
T
The DNA here is from genome assembly GCA_042091495.1 of Bacteroidota bacterium. GTDB lineage: Bacteria > Bacteroidota > Bacteroidia > Flavobacteriales > Flavobacteriaceae > JBELHJ01. Next base: position 15,007 of record JBELHJ010000055.1, on the reverse strand, counting down.
TTTTAAAAACGTGCTAAAAGTACGCTTAGCCGACCCAAATGGGGTGGCTATAAGGACAAAAGGTGCGTATATATACTAGTTGGCTTTAATGCCTAAAATAAACAATTCGTAATCAGAAAAAGTGATTTTCACTAGAAAGACATGCTTATTCTCACATTTATTTAAACCGAAATTCAATATTTTTTTATTGAAAAACAATAAATTTATATTGTAATTCAACTTTTTATGTATAAGTTTGCTTCATCTATTAATTCAATTATTAAAATAATCAAACTAACATGAAAAAAAATACTCTTCTCAATATCGCAATCGTAATTTGTAAATTTTTACGTTTGTTTTACTTTATCGTTTTTCTAATGCTTACAGGCTTATTTATTCATTTTCAAGTTAGTCCATCATCGTATGAAAATGTAGATTTTAAAACCAAATTGAATGATAACGGAATATCCATGGGAAGTACTAGTTATAAAATTCATGTTGACGGAAAAGCACCAGACGATTCCGATGTATTTGTTTTAAATAAGTTAAAAAGGAGTTCTCTATATTTTAACTACTTAAAATTCACTGCATTGTTATTGCTTATTTATCTATGTGTAAAAGAATTTCAAAAAGTAATTGATTCAGTTAAAGAAATTAAAACCTTTCAAAAAGTAAATGTTTCATCTTTTAAAAAAATAGGCAAGTATTTACTGATAATTACCGTTTTAATAGGATATTCCTCTTTTACCTTTCAAGGAGGAGGAAAGAGTGGATTTTACATACCTTTTACACCTTTAGTTCTTTCATTACTAGCATATATAATGGCAGAAATTTTTAAAGAGGGAAATAATTTATTAGAAGAATACAAACTAACTGTGTAATCATGGCTATTATTGTGAATTTGGATGTTATGATGGCTAAGAGAAAAATGTCTTTATCTACGCTTTCAGAAAAAGTTGGTATCACTATGGCGAACCTATCTATATTAAAAAACAACAAAGCAAAAGCAGTTAGGTTTTCAACTTTAAATACAATTTGTGAAGTTCTCGATTGCCAACCAAGTGATTTGCTTGAATTTGAAAAATAATAGGTGTAAATAAATTGATTGAAAATTGAAATAACATTAAACATCTAGATAAGAGCACTAAAAGCCAACAACGGTTATAATTCATTGTGGCATTGTAACTGAAATAAAGAGAAGAACTATATTTAAACTTTAAAACAAAATATGAAACATTCGTTGTCACAGTTTTTATTTGGCTCAAAAAGTACCTCAGCACCTTTGCGGTCAGATTTCGGCACACTCGGAGTGAAAGCCAAACAAAACTGCCAAACCACAACGAAATCATAACCAATACCGTTGGCTACAATCAAAAAAGCTACAGTTATATTTGATTTCCCATTAAGGATACTTCACTAAAAAAGATTTATTTTTAACCAATACTAAATGACAATTAGCACCTGGGGAAAGCCAATTTAAAAAAATACAATTGCTACAACGGTACTTTATTATAGCATAACATGAAAAGATTAAGACCTATCATAGCAACAATTATCAAATTTAGAATAGCAATTATAGCAGTTCTGTTGGTTAGTATGGGAGTATCGGGGTATAGTACATTTCATAAATTAAGTGTTGATAATTCCCTTGGTATCTGGTTTTTGGAAGATGACCCCAGCTACCGTGCTTATATTGATTTTCAAGAAAATTTTGGTTCTGACGAAATTTTCATAGCCATGTTACCCGTAGAAAATGCCATTGGCGACTCAGAAATTTCATCTTTAAAGGCATTACATCAGCGCATTGAAGCATTGCCATATGTGCAAACATCTTTCAGTTTAGCCAAAGCTAAATACCCAATCTATGCCAATAATAACATCACTTTTGATGAGCTGTATAATTCAAACCGTAGTGAAAAAGGCTTAAAAAATCTGTTTTTAAAATTACCTAATATCACTTCACAATTGGTATCCAAAGATTATAAGCACCAGTTTTTTTATATTCAACTTAATCCCACCTCAACGGTCGAGGAAAAACGACAAGCTATTGCTAGTGAAATAAGAGCAATTATTCAAAGCAGTTATGAGGATTACTATCTTACTGGGCCACCCGTTTTAAACGAGGCTTATAGTAAAGGGATTTATAAGGAGAGTTTAATCTTTGGTGTATTAACAGTTTTGGTTATAACCTTAATGCTATTGTTTTTGCTGCCAAGTAAGCAGTATTTAATCATTTCACTAATAGCTGTGGGGCTACCCATAAGTTTGCTTTTTGGATTAATTACATCTCTAGGCTTTGCATTAAATATGATATCTATGCTAATTCCTACAATTCTTATGGTATATAGTGTTAGTGATGCTGTACACATTATAAATATTTACCATAAAGAAGGATTGGCAGACCATACGTTAACAAAGGTTGACTTGATAGCAGTTGCTATTCGTAAAAGTTTAACGCCTTGTTTTTATACCACCCTTACCACATTTGTAGGTTACTTTGCATTGTATTTATCGCCCTTACCAGCTTTTAAAAATATGGGTGTTTTTACTTGTATTGGTTTGCTTTTAAGTTTTATTCTAGTGTACATTATTACCATAATTGGGTTTAGCTATATGAATTTAAATTTTGAAAAAGCAAAGCCCGTACTACACTTAAAACGTTGGAATCAAAGTGCATTTATTCATTGGTTAAATCGTATTACTTGGGATTATAAGCGTTTTATAATTATTGGGTTTACAGCAATTTTATTGATTGGTTTTTATGCTATTTTTCAAGTTAAAATAGATACCAATTCACGTAATCTTTTAGCAGAAGGAAAGGCAAAGCAAGACTTGCGGGCTGTTGAAGCTGAACTTGGAGGCAGCAATAGATTACAATTAAATATTTCTACAACTAACGGCAGCATTATTTTAAATAAAGAAGCGATGAAATGCCTGGAAAAGTTTCAAGAGAAATTAGAGTTGAATACCTATATCACTAATCCCGTTTCGGTAGTTAACATCAAACAGTTTTTAGAAAAACGTACCCCAGTTTTATTTCAAACTAATCTATCTGAAAATAAATTAAAAAGCACACTGTCTAAAGTGGATGATAAGGCCAATAGTTTTTTTAAATTATTCTCTAAAGATTTGTCCACTGCAGGGTATACATTAACACTTATGGAAGGTCGCACATCAGATCTAAATAACGTGTTAGATGACATAAAAGTAGCTTTTGAATCCTCTTTTGACACGAGAGACTACAAACTGAAAATTAATGGGTTTGCTGTGGTTTTTGCACAATTAAATAGTTTTATTCTAGAAACGCAATTCAAGTCGTTTTTTGCCGCCTTCTTTGTAGCATTTTTGTGCTTGCTAATTTTTATAAAAAACCTGCGAACAACCATTTTGGTTTTGATTCCTAATTTATTACCTCTAACCATTTTAGCTATACTAATGACCCTTTTAGATATTCCATTAGATGTAACCACAGCCATGATTACGCCTATTATGTTGGGTATAGCTATGGATGATACGATTCATTTAGTACACAAGTATAGAAAAAGTAAACATCTTAAAGGCTCAGCTAAAGAACGAATGAATAACGCGATGCATTATACAGGAAATGCATTGTTATCTACAACAATTGCTCTAGTTGCAGGCTTTTTAATTATAGCTTCTAGCGCAGTACCATCGGTTAGAGATTTTGGATTGCTTTGTGCAGTAACCGTTGCAATGGCTTTAATTACAGATATTTTTTATTTACCGGCTTTATTGAAAAGGTTTGATCAATAATTTAAGAAAGTACAAAATTGGACTTCAATTTAATACATTGGGGATACATAAGTGAATCACTTTTAAAAAACTTAAGTATCTTTAAAAAGCCAAAATTGGTAATTCACTCGTATTACAAATACCATTTACTATGATTTTAACGCAATGTGTAATTAATGTATTTTCATCAAAATATTAAATGAGTCTTAACTTAGTTACATTAAGTGTTTTTATTTCTAGTCTATCTTTTTTAGCCTATGCTGTTTCGTATTTCAAAACGCCTTACATGAAAAATGAGTTTAAACGTTTTGGTTTAGAGAAATTCGCATTTACAATAATAATATTAGAAATTATAGGAGCTGTTGGTTTATTGGTAGGTCTTAAATTTCACTTTATGCTTGTGATGTCTTCATTAGGGCTTGCGCTTCTTATGTTGGCAGGAGTTATTGTTAGAATAATTGTAAAGGATCATTTAAAAGTTACTTTACCTGCCATTTTTTTTATGCTGCTAAATGCTTATATATTTTGGGCTACAATAGTTTAAAATCTCTAATACAAATTTTAATAATTGAATTCTATAAAAAAACACAACCAATCTGTTGAAAACCTTTGGAATGCATTTTTGAAAGCCAATCCTAATAATCCCATTAAGAAAATACCCCTGTCATTTTACTTTTGCGATAACAAAAAAGATGCAGACATTTGCGCTAATTTGGTTGTAAAAGGTAAAAAACAAGCCACTGCTACCTCTTTATGGTGGTTTGAAACACACAACGAACCATTACCTAAAGCAGGAGATCAATTTGTTATAACAGATTGGGATGAAAATGCAAAAGCTGTTATTGAAACTATTAGAATAGAACAGGTGCCTTATCATGAAATTACAGCAGAATTTACAAAAATTGAAGGTGAAGGTGACTTGTCTTTAGCATACTGGAAACGCGTTCACGAAGCATATTATAAAAGAGAAATGGAGCCTTATGGCGTCCAGTTTAATGAAACAATGATTATCGTTTGTGAATATTTTAAAACACTGTTTGTAGCAAAAACTAACCACACATAAATTCAAAAGAACTCATAAAAGATTAATATTTTCTTTTCACAATACTTAATTGCAATAAAACCAATACATTGTATAGTGTTATGACTGTAAGGTGTTATAATTTTTTACTTTTCACTGCTATAACGTTTATCTTTAATGGCTTATACCAGCCTGCCTTAGCCCAAAAAAACAATAGTCAAATCCTCTGGTATGATAGCCCGGCTAAAAACTGGAACGAAGCGCTTCCGCTTGGTAATGGTAAGTTGGGTGTTATGGTTTTTGGTAATCCAAATACAGAACGCATACAATTAAATGACGACTCATTATGGCCTGAAGCGCCAGGTGATTGGAACGAGCCTGAAGGTAATAGAGAGGATATTGAAACTATTAGAACCTTATTGATTAATAACCAAAGCCAAGCTGCAGACAGCATTTTTGTTTCTAAGTTTTCACGCAAACGTATTGTGAGATCTCACCAAACCCTTGGCGATTTATACATCGCTTTTAAAAATCACAACAAAATCACCAGCTACCGCAGAGATCTTGACATTAGTAAAGCCATTGCTTCTGTGACATACCAAAGCAATACGTACCAAATTTCTCAAGAAGTTTTGGTTTCAAATCCTGACAAGGTTATCGCTATTAAGTTGACTTCTAATGCCCCAGGGGGTCTAAATGCTAAACTTAGGTTAGACCGCCCTAAGGACCAAGGTGAGTCAACAGTAAACGTATTAACTAATAAGGATAACTTATTAATCATGCAAGGCGAAGTGACACAACGCGGAGGTAAATTTAACTCAAAACTTACACCCATTTTAGACGGTGTACAGTTTGAAACTTGTCTAAAAATAAAACACAAGGGCGGCCAAGTTTTTAGAGGTAAAGATTATCTGGAATTAACTGGAGTAAAAACAGCCACCCTTTTTATAGTGTCCAATTCGTCTTATTATTTTAAAGATTTTAAGTCTCAAAATAAAACGGATTTACAGGCACTTCAATCTAAAACATACCAAAGCATTAAAGAGGCACATCTTAAAGATTATCAAAAGCTATATAACACTGTAGATTTTAAATTAAATGCATCACAACTTGATACCCTGCCAACCAGTGAAAGACTCCAACTTGTTAAAGATGGTGGTGTTGATTTAGGACTGGAAGAACTCTTGTTTCATTACGGCAGGTACTTACTTATAAGTTCATCAAGACCTGGTACCAACCCCGCCAACTTGCAAGGCCTATGGAACGAACATATTGAAGCCCCATGGAATGCCGATTACCATTTAAATATTAATTTACAAATGAATTACTGGCTGGCAAATACCACGCAGCTAGACACCCTAAATACCCCTTTATTTGATTTTATTGATAGATTAATCATCAACGGTGAAACAACAGCGCATAAAAACTTTGGTTGTCGTGGTACTTTTATTCCGCACGCTACCGATTTGTGGGCTGGTACCTGGCTAAGAGCCCCAACGGCATACTGGGGGTGTTCTGTTGGAGCTGGTGGCTGGTTAATGCAACATTACTGGAATCATTATGAATATACTAGAGATGGTAGTTTTTTAAAACATAGAGCCTATCCGGCCATGCACGAAGTGGTCCAATTTTACAGTGATTGGCTAATTGAGGACCCGCGAGATGGGACATTAATTTCGGCGCCTTCCACCTCACCAGAAAATCGCTACCTAAATAAAGAAGGTAATAAAGTAGCCAGTTGTTTAGGCAGTGCTATGGATCAACAAATTATTTTTGAAGTGTTTACTAACTACCTTAAGGCTTGTCATATTTTAGGTATTGAAAATGCATTTACACTGAACATTAGAAATCAATTACAAGCGCTTAGACCAGGTTTTGTTTTGGGTGACGATGGGAGAATCCTGGAATGGGACAGGCCTTATCAAGAACCCGAACCAGGGCACCGACACATCTCACACTTGTATGGATTCCATCCGGGTAATGCGGTTACCAAAACCAAAACGCCTCAACTTTTTGAAGCTGTAAAAAAAACCTTGCAATACAGACTAGACCATGGTGGTGCTGGTACTGGCTGGAGTAGGGCTTGGCTAATAAACTGTAGCGCCCGTCTTATGGATGGTGATATGGCCCACGAGCACATTGAATTGTTACTAAAAAAATCAATGAGTAATAACCTTTTTGACAGACACCCCCCTTTTCAAATAGATGGTAATTTTGGTTACACTGCCGGCGTTGTTGAAATGCTGTTACAATCCCATGAGGACGGTATCATAAGAGTACTCCCTGCACTTCCTAAAGCTTGGGAATCTGGATCTGTTAAAGGTTTAAAAGCCAAAGGAGGATTAACTGTTTCTCTATTTTGGTCTAACCATCAACTTAATCAAGTAACTATTGAAGCCAAAAATGATATCAAATTTGATTTAGTCTATCTCGATGATATAATCCCTGTTTCTATGAAAAAGGGTGAAGAATTTATTTACAAGCCCAATTAACAGCACACAAATCTATTATTGGCTCAAAGATAACTTTGGCGGTTTCATTCAAATACCTTAATCTAGTATAACTATTTTAATAACTCATTACATATGAAACCGGGGATAGAACTCGTTAGGTTAATTGCTGTTATACTGATAACTTTTACGCATACCAGAAATAATCTGGAGAGTGGTTTCACTTATTTTATTGTAGAGGAACTTCCAAAATACGGAACAGCCATACTATCTATAATCTCTGGGTATTTGTATTATACCATATCAAGACATAAAACCGGATTATTTGATAAGAAAATTAAAAGCTTAGTCATCCCCTACCTGATTGCTAATTTTAGCATTTTATTTCTAGTCTTAATTTTTAATTACGGTTTTGGATATAATCCGTTAAACAGACTATCCTATGATTGGTCAATTGTTTTAGAAGGTTTATTTTCTTTAAATAGTCCACCCATAAATCCACCTACTTACTTTATTAGAGACATTTTTATATTGTTTTCTATCATTGCACTCATAACTCAAAAAGAATGGAAAGCATTATTAGTTTTAATACCATTTCTTTTATTTGGAAAATTAATTATTCGTTGGGATATCGCGTTTCTATTTGTTTCAGGTATCATTTATGCTATGGCTAATAAACGCCTCAATAAAAACATATTGTTAAGTATTTGTGGACTTTGTATTGTGGTGGTGGTTTTATTTTTTGATGCATATTTAAAGTTTCCTGTGGCATTATTCTTATTCATGCTTACTGTTGATTTAAAAATAAAATATTTAAATACCGGGCGTTTTTCTTATTTGTTACACTTATACCACTCCCCTGTTATGGTAATTACATATCCCATAATTAGTTATTTAATTACTGATGCAACCCTAAGAGTTGTGACACAAATTATTTGGGCAATTGCCATGGCCTATTTGCTTTTTTTAACCACTAAAAAAATCCCCGTTTTAAAAATTTTAAGTGGTGGTAGATAAACTATAGTAGATTTCTTTGAGAATTAATTATACTTTTACAAACGCTCTGTAATAACGAACTGCAGACACTCTGATTATGTACGAAAAGTTAAAAAAATTACTGCCTTTAGGGTTACTTAAAAAATACGAATCTAAGATTAGAGCTTTTATAGCTTTACTATACGTTGGAAAATCCTTTAGTTGTAACCTTTGTGATTTTAAAATGTCCCGATTCATAGTCTTAAAGAATCAAAATAAATTATGCCCAAAATGTGGAAGTCTTGGCCGATCCAGACGCCTTTGGAGTGAAATAAGTAGTGACTTAGACCATAAAACTGTTTTACATTTTTCACCACCCAAACGACTTAGTAAAAAAATAAAAGCGTCCAACTGTAAGACCTATGTAACGAGTGATTATGCTGGTGAATTTAAAGCACTTAAATCGCTTAATATTGAGAACATTGAAGAACCTAACAATACCTATGATCTCATAATTTGTTACCATATTTTAGAACACATCAATAAAGATTTAAAAGCCATGTCTGAGCTTTTTAGAATTCTTAAACCTGGTGGCAAAGGATATATCCAAACTCCTTTTAAGGAAGGTGCGATTTATGAAAATCCAGATATTACAACCCCTGAGGATAGGCTTGAACATTTTGGACAAGATGATCATGTTAGGATATACTCCGCAGAAGGATTAATTGAAAGACTACAATCCGTTGGTTTTTACACGGAATTACTTTCATTCAAAGAAGAAGAAAACAACCATTATGGATTTCAAACCACAGAAAAAATAATAGTTGTAACCAAACCTGAGTAGATCAATTAAAAATAAAGTTTAACTTTTATCTCGTAACCTAACTTAAGTACATGTCTAGACAAAACCGATGCGACTGGTGTGGGAGTGACCCATTATATGTAGCTTATCATGATGAAGAATGGGGAGTTCCTGTTAAAGACGACCCAACCCTATTTGAGTTTCTTATACTTGAAACATTTCAAGCTGGGTTGAGTTGGATAACAGTCTTGAAAAAACGCGAACACTTTAGAAGGGCTTTTGATGAATTCGATTACCAAAAAATAGCCAATTACAATACCAAAAAAATAGAAGCGCTAGAAAACGACCCAAGCATTATTAGAAATAAATTAAAAATTAAAGCTGCTGTTACCAACGCCAAAGCTTTTATAGATATTCAAAATGAATGGGGTAGCTTTTCTAAATACATTTGGCATTTTACTAATAATAATCCCATTGTAAACCATTGGGAAAACTTAAGTGATATCCCCGCTCAAACCCCACTTTCTATAACTATTAGCAAAGACTTAAAAAAAAGAGGGTTTAAATTTGTTGGTCCCACTGTAGTCTATGCACACATGCAGGCTACAGGTATGGTAAATGATCATCTTGTAAGTTGCTTTAGGCACAACGCTTGTCAAGAATTCTAAATCAAAACATCTTAACTTAATGCTTTTATAATATCTTTAATACTTTACTTAATTGTATTATCTAACCCATGACTGCTAAACACTTATTTTTTCTCTTACTTTTTAGCCTTTTTATAAATCCTGTAATTTCACAAAATAGCCCGCCTAATATTTTATTTATTGCCATAGACGATATGAATGACTGGACCGGTTATTTAGGGGGGCACCCAGAGGCCCAAACCCCAAACATTGACCGTTTAGCCAATAAAGGCACCGCTTTTACTAGAGCCTATACCGCTGCACCAGGATGTTCTCCTAGCCGTAATGCCCTTTTGTATGGTGTAGAGCCTTTTCATTCGGGGTTATATCCGTTTTATGAGCACGACATTCATGAGCAACTCATGAGCAAATACACCTCCTTACCAAGATTATTAAAAACTAACGGCTACACCACTTTAGGGGCTGGAAAAATTCATCATGGCAACCTGGAAGATCCTAGAGAGTGGGATACGTTTTTTAAAGCCTCTAAGTATAAAAAACAATTTGTAACTAATGCAGGATTTCAGAGAGGAAGTAGCTCTAAATACTCCTACAGACCAACTACGCATGCAGATAATGAACATGTAGATTATCAAGTAGCTTCTTTTGGCGTAGAACAATTAAAAGCAGTTCATGACAAACCCTTTTTTTTAGCTGTTGGCATTGTAAAACCCCATTTGCCATTTGATGCGCCGCAACGTTTTTTTGATCAACTTCCAGAAAACATTACGCCTCCACAAATGATTCCTAACGACATGGAAGATATTCCGGGTGTTGGAAAAGCATTGTGCAAACGAAAAGAAGTTAATTTTTACAATGAAAATAATGCTTGGAATGCTATTAGGCGCGCTTACTTAGCTTGTATTTCATGGGCTGATTATAATATTGGAAGAGTTTTAGATGCTTTAGAAGAAAGTCCTTATGCTAATAATACCATTGTAGTTTTATGGTCTGATCACGGGTTTCATTTAGGAGAAAAACAAACATTTAAAAAATTCACACTTTGGGAAGAGGCTGCCAGGGTTCCTTTCATCATTTATGACCCCAGAGTAAAAAATAGTCCCCAGACTTGCGAGCAACCTGTATCGTTAATTAACATCTATAAAACCATTAGTGATTACAGCGGTATAAAACCGCCATCATATGTTGATGGGGTAAGTCTAAAACCTATTATTTCTAATACAAAAAACAATTTTAACACCCCAGCTATAACGACTTGGGGACGCGGTAATTATGGCCTTAGAACAAAACAATACCACTATATTAGATATTTTAATGGGGCCGAAGAGTTGTACCACCATGAGGATGACCCCAACGAATGGTATAACTTGGCCAAAATACCAACGCATCAAAAAGAGCTTATTTATTTCAGATCCTTTTTACCTAATGAGGAAGCACCAATGGTTGCAGAGTACAGTACCAAATGGAGTATTGAAGGCGCCGATAAAAAAAGACGATAAATTAACTTTTAAACATGACATTATCTGAATATGTAATTAAGAAAAATGGTGTCTCTATGGGAAGTAACATAGCGCTACCGTTAATGTTGAAGCGCGCTTTTGGTGCGGGTTCTTTTGGCATGTTTTGGTCTTATTGGAATCCCATATGGGGATATTATTTAGGCCGGTTTATTTTTAAACCTTTAAAACACCTTTTTAATCCCGCTATGGCTACACTACTTACTTTTGGAATTAGCGGACTCATTCATGATTTAGCTGTAATACTCATAAAATCGAAAATTAATTTCTTTTTTACGCCCTGGTTTTTTTTAATGGGACTCATGGTAATTTTTAATAAAGCCTTAAAATTTAATTATCACAAAACAACATTCTGGAATAGAGTTCTAATAAACGCCTCATTAATTGTTGGCTCTTTTTTAGTTACGCGTTATGTAAAAACATTTTAATCTTTATAAATGGCAACCTGCCGCTTCCCATTGGAATGGCGGTAAGCCCTGTACATGCCAGCTGTATTGAAAACCATTTCAATGTGACCATTGTTATCTACAGCTATAATCCCTCCTGTACCTCCCATTTGTGTGAGTTTTCTATGAATCACTTCTTCAGAAGCGGCCTTTAAAGATAGGCCTTTATAATCCATAAGTGCCGCTATATCATAGGCCACAACACCGCGAATAAAAAACTCTCCCCATCCTGTAGAGGAAATAGCACAAGTAGCATTATTTGCATAGGTTCCTGCTCCAATTATAGGGGCATCACCAATACGATCCCATCGTTTGTTAGTCATGCCACCTGTTGAAGTACCAGCTACTAAATCGCCATACTGGTCAAGTGCTACGCAACCCACCGTCCCATATTTAGAATGTTTATATGGGATATCATTTAAAGCCAGGGAATCTAAATTTTGAGTTTTACTTTCTTTGGCTTTAGTTCTTTGAAGTGATTTAAAGCGTCTTTCTGTGAAGAAGTATGAAGGGTCTACAATTTCTAACCCTTGTTCGTTGGCAAATCGAGAGGCCCCTCTGCCTGCTAGCATTACGTGAGGAGAGTTTGTCATAACGCGACGGGCCGCACTAATAGGGTTTTTAATATCAGACACGCCAGCTACAGCACCTGCATTGCGTTGTCTCCCCTCCATGATAGAGGCATCTAGAGCATTAGTTGCTTCGTGGGTAAAAACAGCGCCTTTTCCTGCGTTAAATAAGGGGGAATCTTCCATAATATTAATGGCGGCTTCTACTGCATCAATACTTTTTCCTCCAGAAGCTAATATGGCATAACCGGTATCTACTACACGTCCTAAAATAGCATTATAAGCAGCTTCTTGATCTTTTGTCATTTCTGACTTTAGTATGGTTCCAGCTCCACCATGAATGACTAAAGCAAAAGGAGGCTGAGACGTCTTTTCAATTGGATTAGAGTTTTGTTGACAGGACCATAAAACCAAAAATAAAACGAAAGGGTAATACAATTTTTGCATTAATAGTTTATTAAAGTGGATCTACAAGTTAATATATTATAAGAAGATCTATTTAATGCGGCAGTTTATTTTTTAAACGGCCGTACGAATAGGTGCCTAGTAAGGCACTAAATAAAACCACTATAAAAATACTATAACCATAACCTAATAAAGTATACATAGGCCCCGGACAAGCTCCTGTTAAAGCCCATCCAAAACCAAAAATGATACCTCCAAATAAATACCGTTTGTACCCTGGTGCTTTGTCTTCTATATGTATTGGTGCCCCCTTGTATGTTTTAAGTGCACTTCGTTTAATAAGCTGAATTATTATCACTCCTAAACCTAAAGCAGAGCCAATAATACCATACATGTGAAACGATTGGAACCTAAACATTTCTTGAATTCTAAACCATGAAACCGCTTCGGATTTGGTCATTATGATACCAAAAAAAATACCAACTACTAAAAACTTAACGTACTTCATTTTAACTAAAAATTAAAGGCATTATTAAAAATGTCATGAGTAATCCTCCTATAAAAAACCCAATTACAGCAATTAGAGAAGGTAACTGTAAGTTTGATAAGCCACTTATGGCATGTCCTGAAGTACAACCTCCAGCCCATCTGGCTCCAAAGCCTACAAAAAATCCACCAACAACAAGCACCATAATCCCCTTTAAACTAAATAACGCGTTCCAACTAAATAAAGACCCTGGAGCTAAACTTCCGTCAAATGCAATTCCCAATCCCTCTAAATCCTGAATTGTGGCTTGACTAAGATTCAAAGGCTGTGGATTTTCTAAAAAAGTTCCGGCAATAAACCCGCCTATGATGGCACCTATTACAAAAACAATATTCCAACGTTGCTTTTTCCAATCAAAATCAAAAAAAGCGGCGTGTTTACCAGCTCCGGCAATAGCACAATAACTTCGTAAAGTTGAACTTACGCCAAAACGCCCTCCCATCCAAAGCATTAAAAACATAACCAATGCTATAAGTGGACCTGAGACGTACCATGGCCATGGTTGACTTAAAAATGAAATCATATTAATTTATGTTGATTTAATTAGGTTTATAATGTGGATGGACATACATAATCTGTTTTAGGAATTTGTGTTTTAGCTAGTGCGGCATAGCCCCCTCTAACCTCAGTAAAATTGTGAATCCCTCTAGATTTTAAAATAGATGCAGCAATCATAGAACGGTAGCCGCCTTGACAATGAATAAATACGTTGTCCTGAGTATCTGAAAACAATTTTAAATAATTATTAATGTTACTCAAAGGCGCATTTTCTGCCATTTTTAAATGTTCTGATTGATATTCGGTAACTTTTCTAACATCTATGATTTTTGAAGGCTGATCCAAATAAGTGGCTTCAAAATCTTTAACTGTAATTGTATTTACAGTATCTAATTCCTTTCCAGAGTTAATCCAAGATTGTATTCCCCCTTCCAAATATCCCAAGGTGTGATCAAAACCTACTCTTGATAAACGCGTTACAGCTTCTTTAGCCTCACCTTCGTTAACAACTAATAATAATGGCTGTTGCACATCAACTATTAATGCTCCAACCCATGGAGCAAAGCCCCCTTTCAATCCAATAAAAATACTTCCTGGTATATGCCCTTTAGCATAATCTTCTGCAGAGCGCACATCTAATACTAGTGCTTCGTTAGCATTTGCTGATTCTTCAAAACTATTCGGGTCTAAAGGGGATAATCCTTTGGAAAGTACTTTATCTATTGGTGCATACCCTTTTTTGTTCATCATAACATTTGCTGGGAAGTAACCAGGAGGAGGTAATAAACCCGTTGTAACTTCTTTAATAAATTCAGCTTTACTCATATCTGCTCTTAAAGCATAATTCATCTTTTTTTGATTTCCTAAAGTGTCAACCGTTGCTTTCATCATATTTTTACCACAAGCAGATCCTGCACCATGTCCTGGATACACCGTTATATCGTCTGGTAGTGGCATAATTTTAGAACGTAAGCTATCGAATAATAGTCCGGCTAGATCTTCCTGGGTGATACTATCTGCTTTTTGCGCCAGATCTGGTCGACCTACATCTCCTAAAAATAAGGTGTCACCAGTAAAAATGGCATGCGGATTGCCAGAAGCGTCTTGTAGTAAATAGGTACTACTTTCCATAGTATGCCCCGGTGTATGTAATACTTTTATGGTAATTGCACCTATCTTAAAAATTTCACCATCTGAGGCAATGTGCGCATCAAAATCAGTTTTGGCTGTTGGACCGTACACAATGGTTGCTCCCGTTGCCTCTGCAAGTGTAACGTGACCACTCACAAAATCGGCATGAAAATGGGTTTCAAAAACATATTTAATGTTTACGCCGTCTGCTTTTGCTCTTGAAATGTATGGTGATACTTCTCTTAACGGATCTATGATAGCGGCTTC
>JBELHJ010000054.1:0-15087 GCA_042091495.1 Bacteroidota bacterium | reverse complement strand
ATAGATGTTAATCTTCATTTTACGTTAACTAACCACATTATAAACTTGGCATATCAGCTTCTTTAAACTCAGCTATCTCAAGTCCGCTTAGATAAGTTAAAATTACATTGATTATATTTGAGGGAACTGAGTTACGATGAAAAAATTCTTTATAAATAATGGTGTTTGGTTATCAATGGGATTAGCACTTGGCACTTTAGCTTTTGATGATTTGTTTGGAGAGTACTTACAACCATTTGAAAACTCTCTTCTTAATATTATTACATATTTTATAATAGTATTACTTCCTATGTCTTTTGGTATTTATTACAAAATTAAAAAAACTGCTTCTTAACTAAACCATTAGGATATCCTTATCCCTTAGTTCGGCTATTTCTATACCTCTTAAATTTATTTTATGAAAAAGTTACTTATATTATTGTTTATTCCTATTCTTTGTTTGGGACAGGAGATTGAGTTACCCGCACTAAGACTTAGTAATAATTTTTCAAAACCCAATAGAGTTTTAAAGACAAAAATCTCAGATAAATCTTTTTTTGAACAAAAATATGACAATACTGATTTAACACTTGATTATGTTATTAGGTATCATTTTTACACCTCAATTGACTTAAATTCAAAAGAAAATCAATTAATAAGTATGGATGGTACAACATTTAATCTTTCTTCAGAAAATGCTAAGGATTTAGCCGATGAAGTCATCTCGTTGGTGGGCGGAATGTATTATGGTAAAAAAGAATTTAATGCTTTTAAAGAACTAAATAAAAAATAAAAAAACTAATACTGATTTTTGTAATCATAATAGCCTCATTAAATTTTTATACACTTTTGGATACCAAGGTGAGCCAATGAGCCAATTAAAGTTTTTGTCAAGAACACTTGGAAGTATCATTATTCTCGTAATTTCATTAATTCAACTAATGAAATACTACAATCCTAAACCATAGCTATATCTTCTTCTTTTAGTTTAGTTATTTCTAATCCTCTAAAGTAGGTAAATGTTAAATTTTTGCTAAAAAGCTCATTGCTGTATATGTGGCATAAATATTAGTTATTTTAAAGTAAAAAAAGATGAAATCAAAAAGAAAAGAACTAATTAGAAATCTTACTCAAACAATTTCTAAAGAATCTAAAAAAGTTAACGGCGGCAATAAACAGTTCGTTGAAAAACTTCAAAAGTTATTAGATAAAGTTAAAAAATCGGCATACCTTTTTGTAAAAGTTCTACTATTCCGAGCTCTTTCAAATGACGAAGTCATATCTAAACTTTTCTTAACACATATATAATTTTTTTGCATTATTAAAATTTTATAAAATTGAGTCAATTAAATGTATTTGGTAAAAAATTAGAATTATGTTGTAGCAATCCTATTACGGGTGCATATAGAGATGGATATTGTAATACAGGAATTAACGATTTTGGTACACACACTGTTTGTGCTATTGTTACAAATAAATTTTTGCAATTTTCAAAAAGCAAAGGAAATGATTTAACAACACCTAATCCTTATTACAGCTTTAAAGGACTTAAAGAGGGTGATAAATGGTGCTTATGTGTCTCAAGGTGGGTTGAAGCTCATCGAGCTGGATGTGCTCCAAATTTACATTTAGAAGCCACTAATATTAAAACTCTTGACTATGTTAGCCTTGAGAATTTATTAGATTACAAAGCTTGAATTAAACCATAGGCATATCTTCTACTTTAAGTTCTGATATCTCAAGTCCTCTTAGATAAGTTAGACAAACATTTTATAGTGTTACTTTTATAATAAGAGTTATATTTAAGCTATGAGAGAAGAGAAATCGATTGGGATTAATTTTGACAAACTATCTTATGCGATTTTATCTCCAATAGGAGGGCTTGGATTGATAGTTGGAATTACAAAGAATGATTACCCATATGTTAATAATGGTCAATTCTTTGCTCTTGTAATTTTTCTGTCAATTACTCTTGCTATTTATTTTTTCTTGAAATCATTTAATGTTTTAATTGTTGATTCGTTTGGCATCGAACTTAAATATCTTTTGTTTCCTTCAAAAAGTATTAAAAAGAGATGGAAGCAAATAGATAATTATGCCATAGTCAGAATTAAAAGAAAGGGGAGCAAAAAACAAATAACCTACAGTCGCACCGAACTTTGGTTTATTGATTCTAATGATATGATATTATTCAAAACATACAAAAAGGGAAGAACAAATTTAAATCAAGTAATAAGAATGATTGATAGATTTATAAATAGAGCAGTAATTGATTTAGAAAAAACCGACACTTACCCCTTATCAAAACGAAAGCATAAAGTTATTTATAAGAAAAACATTTCTTAAACCAACATTCGTTATGAAACGATTTAATAAATTAAAACAACGTTATGCAAAATTTTCAAAATCAGATAAAGGCATTAAAGCCACATATATAATTGCAGGCCTAATAGTGCCACCTTTTTGGGAGTTTGGTGGAGCTTTTTCATCAATGATTGTGGGTATATTTGGAATAGACGAAGCAGATTTAACTTCCCGTTTTTTTCTATCTTACCCTGTTGTGTTTTTTTTATGTTTTATAATTGATACACTATTAAAAATTAAAGATAAAATTATAAAAAAATAATTTTACTTATTCATTAGTTGCTTGACCATAGTTTTGAGTTCGTCTATTTCTTTACGTTGATTACTAAGCTCAGTTTTGTAGCTATCAATCTCATCTTGCTGCTCCTTCATAGCATTGATAAGCACAGGTACTAAACCTTGATAGTTTACAGATTTTATGTCATTGGTTTCTGTTACCAATTCAGGGAATACTTTTTCTATGTCTTGGGCTAATAGGCCTATCTTCTTTTTATGGTTAGCATCTTTTTTCATTGTATAGGTTTTACCATCTATTTGTAACAGTTTAGATAAGGTTGCCCCTAAAGAAATGATATTGGCTTTTAGACGAGCATCTGAGTTTATGTTGAGGTCTCCTGCAATGGTTGTAGTGCCATCGAAAAGAACTTCAAAAGCGTTGGAAAAGGTATCTGAAGTACCAACGTAATTACCTTCACTGTCGTGTCCACCATTACCAATTACAAAAGCGGTGTTTTGAAATGAAAAGTTTTCTGGATTTGGAGTTTCATCGGTTTTGTTGTGGACCCCAATAATGAAAGAGTAAATATCTTCAGCTGTTGTATAATTTCCAATCGCCGTAGAAGTATGACCTCTTGCTATTGTATGACTACCAAGCGCAGTGGCTCCATATTTACCACTTGCTGTTGATCCAAAGCCTAAAGCTGTTGAAGAATGTCCACTAGCTGTAGTGTAAAACCCCAAAGCTGTAGAATGGTTACCAGTAGCATCAACTTGGTCCCCAATGGCTGTAGACGCTATACCGGATGCTTCTGAAGTTGAACCCATTGCTGTCGAAAATTGGCCACTTGCTATAGTTTCTGCACCCATAGCAGTTGAACTATATCCACTTGCAGTATTTGTTGATGATTGAATCCCTGTGCCATTTTCATTGAAACTAAACTGTGCTACTAAACTTGTACTACATAACAGGGCAAAAGCGAAAACTAAATTTTTCATTGTAAATAATTGTTGGTTAGTGAGTTATGAAGATAATGAAGAATGGCTTAAAAAGAAATTTTCAATTATAGGAAGTGCATAAGCTAAATATTTTTAGATATATTTATTTCGTGGATAAATTAAAATCAATTAGAGACTATTTGGGAGTGATATGGGCTTTGAGCTTACTCTTTAGAATTATTGGAAAAATAACCGGCATTTATGAAATACCAGATTGGTTCAAATTTTTTGTATTCGCAACAATAGCAATAATTATTGTTTTATCTGTCATTATTTATTTTAACAAAAAAGCATCACATCGTATAGATTAATTTACAATTCATTCTCTTAAATAATTACTAACCAAATACACTTAAAAAATGAAAAAAACAGTCTTTTTATTTCTACTGAGTTTTAGTGTCTCTTTTGCCCAGCAAGACACACTCCCTTTTGCAGAAATTGGTCCCTATTCTGTGGATTTTACAGCCGAAACGACTATTGCTAGAATGATTGAGGGACTTGGCTTTCGTTACTATTGGGGTACCGATAGCCTTAGAGCTGAAGATTTGACCTATAAGCCCAGTAGTGATAGCCGCTCTACCATGGATCTCTTAGAGCATATTTACGGATTAACAGAAATGGTAATTTACACCTTTGAGGGCAAAGAATATCCCACTGGAACGCATTACAATTTAACTTTTGAGGCCTACAGATCTGGAACATTAATGAATCTAAAAAAAATACATGACTTGTTAATGAATGGTTCTTCTATTTCTGAATTGTCTGTAAAAATTAATTACAATGGGCAAACCATGACTTTCCCCTTTTGGAATGCTATTAATGGCCCAATTTCTGATGCTATTTGGCATACCGGTCAAGTGGTTTCCAACCGCAGAGCCAGTGGCAATCCATTTAATGGAAAAGCACAGGTGTTTTTGGGTAAATTAATGGAGTAGCATTTAGAGTTAGTAATTGTTAATGCGATTTAAAAAATGTAAGGAATTACAAATACATAATACAGCACTAATAATACTACGGCAAGAAGGTTGAGTATTATCCCTGCTTTAACCATTTGCTTTACTTTAACATACCCACTGGCAAACACTATGGCATTGGGCGGCGTAGCCATGGGTAACATAAAAGCACAGCTGGAGGCCATGGTAACTGGAATTAATACATTTATAATAGGAATGTTTAACCCCATGGCAATACCTGCAACAACTGGAGCTAATACGGCTACTAGCGCCACATTACTCATAAGTTCTGTCATGAATAACATAAGTATAATAAGCAGTGTAATTATAATTAAAGGGGTGTAGCCACCGTTTTCAATGGCTTGTGTTATAATGCCTACCAAGCCACTTGAGGCCATTCCTTTTGCCAGTGCTAATCCGCCACCAAATAAAAGTAAAATCCCCCAGGCCAGTTTTGAAGTATCATTCCAATTTAAAATAAAAGTGCCTTTTTTAAAGTTCATAGGTATTGCAAACAACGTCATAGCACCTATTAAACTAATTATGGTATCTGTAAGTTTTAATGTGGGAACCATTTGGTTAATTAAGGTTCTGCAAATCCATAAGCTTATGGTCACCCCAAAAATGGTAAGTACTCTTCGTTCTTGTATAGAAAGCTTTCCTAGTTTTTTTAATTCGTCCGAGATCACATGAGACGATGCCTCAAATTTAATGTGCTTACAAGGGAACATCCATTTTACAAGAACTAGGTAACATAATGTTACCATGAGCATTGAAAAAGGAAGTCCCATGGTCATCCATTTTAAAAATGAAATTTCTATTTGGTATTCGTTTTCTAATAAACCAATTAATACGGAATTTGGTGGCGTTCCAATAACTGTGGCTATGCCGCCTGCGTTGGCAGAGAAAGCAATACCCAGCATCACGCTTAAGGCAAAATTTTTATCCCCTTTGGTAAAACCATCGGTGTCCTTAATAAATAGGCTAATAACAGAAATGGCAATGGGCAACATCACCACGGTACTGGCAGTATTACTAATCCACATACTAAGAAAAGCGGTCGCAATCATGAAGCCTAAGACTACTTTATTGGGGGTGGTTCCTGTAAATTTTATAATGGTCAAGGCAATGCGTTTATGGAGATTAACCTTTTCTAATGCAAGTGCCAATACAAAGCCCCCAAAAAACAAAAAGATGATGGGGCTACCATAATTGGCTCCCACATCACTGGCGTTCATAACACCCAGTAAGGGAAATAAAATAAGAGGCAAAAGCGCTGTCACGGCAATATGCACGGCTTCGGTTATCCACCACATTATCATCCAAAGGGCCACCGCAATAACCGCATCGGCAGTTTGGGAAACCAGACAATTAGGAAGGTTTACAACTATGAAAAATAGTAATGGTGCTGCAAGTAATCCTACTTTTTTTAAAAGTGGCATGTTGTAGTTTTATGCTAAAGATAGCACACTATCAGATTTCTAATGCTTCTATAGCCAAATTAAATGTTTTGCTGATAATTTTGATTAGGCATGTCACTAATTTTTAAATCTAAATGGGACTGTGTGAAGTGAGATTTGATATATGGTTGAATTAGCAGAAGAATTTAATGTTTTATGGAAAAAAATCAGTTATTCAATTCGAAGTTTCATTTACGTATGATATAAAAGTGATAATTAATTAACGTTTTGCTAATGATGGTTAAAAACATCTTTATTTATTTTTGTTTTGCTAAAAAACAATAAATTAATTATGAAAAAATTTAACTTTTTATTTCTGTGTACACTTTTGTTTCTGACGTCCATGTCATTTGCTCAAGGTGTAACCACAGGGTCAATTAATGGAAGGGTACTTGATAACAATGATAGTCCATTATCTGGAGCTAACATAGTAGCTACTCACATTCCAACAGGATCTGTCTACGGAGCTGTTGCAGATTTTGACGGTTTTTACCGTATTACAAACATGAAATCCGGTGGGCCTTACACCTTGATGATATCCTACGTAGGCTTTGAAGATTATAAACAAGAGGGTATTTTAATTTCATTAGGGGAATCAAAACGAATAAGCACTAAAATGGCAGAGTCAGCAAGTGCACTTGACGAAATTGTAATTTCTGCAACTAATAACGGTATATTTAGTAGTAATAAAACTGGAACAGAAACTTCAATTTCTGAAAGAGATATTAATACACTGCCAACAGTATCCAGATCTGTTGCAGATTTTGCTCGTGTAACACCATCTGCACAGATTACAGAAGGGAACGACGGTTTTTCAATATCACTTGGTGGTCAAAACAACCGCTACAATAGTATCTATATTGACGGTGCAGTGAATAATGATGTATTTGGACTTGCAGGTTCAGGAACAAACGGAGGGCAAACTGGAGTTAACCCTTTCTCGGTTGATGCTATCGAATCTTTCCAAATTAATTTAGCTCCTTTTGATGTTCGTCAGTCAGGATTTACAGGAGGTTCTATTAATGCTGTAACACGATCTGGTTCTAATATCTGGGAAGGATCGGCATATGGGTTTTACAGAAATGAAAGTTTAGCAGGGAAAACCCCTGTAGATTTAGTTAACGAAGGAGATAGTCGTGAAAAATTAGACGAGTTTACTGCATTGACTTATGGGGTACGTATTGGTGGTCCAATTATTAAGGATAAATTATTCTTTTTCGCAAATTATGAACGCCAAGAAGATGAAACGCCACAACCTTTTAATTTTAGTAATTATACGGGAGATTCTTCAATACAAGACATCAATAATTTATCAAGTTTCCTACAATCAAATTATGGATATAATCCAGGAATTTTTGATAATAATACAAGAACATTAGATAGTGATAAATTAAACCTGCGTTTTGACTTAAATGCAGGGCAAAATCATAAGCTGTATCTTAGATTAGGAGTAGTACAAGCTGAAAATCTTGAAGCTCGTAATTCAGGAAACAGAAATATTGGATTTATTAATGGATCTGAGTATTTTGAAACAAGCACATATTCAGGAGCATTTGAATGGAGTGCTAATCTAGGGCCAAAATATGCAAATAATCTTAAATTAGGTTATACTGCCGTTCGTGATGATCGTGATCCTTATGGTAGTCCATTTCCAACTGTAGATATCCAAGATGGAGCTGGAACAATTTCTTTTGGTGCTGAACCATTCTCCACAGCGAACTTATTAAACCAAGATGTTTTTACAATTAATAATAACTTTGAGATTTTCTCTGGAAGACATGCAGTAACATTAGGTACTAACTTAGAGTGGGCATCTGCAAAAAACTTATTTTTTGCCTTTAACTTTGGAGATTATACATTTGAAGACCAATTTGATAATAATGGTAATTTAACTTCCTCTGGTTTAAATCAATTTTTAACCGGTCAAAATGCTGATGTATACCAACATGGATATTCATTAGTAGGCAATGGTATTGTTGGAGATGATTCAGCAGGATCTGCAGATTTCAAAACTTTTCAAGCAGGATTCTATGTTCAGGATGAAGTCCAAGTTACTGATAATTTTAAAGTAACAGGTGGTATTCGTGTAGACTTACCTTATTTTGAAGATGGACCATCAAATCAAGATTTCAATACAAGAACTGTTCCTTTATTAGAGGCAGCCGGGAAAGATCTACAAGGCGCACGTGTAGGCCAAGGTTTAAGTGGTACTGCTATGCTTGCACCTCGTTTAGGATTTAATTTGGATGTGTTTAACAATAATACTACACAAGTACGTGGTGGGTTAGGAGTTTTTACATCTAGATTACCATTAGTTTGGCCTGGAGGAACTTATAATAATAATGGTGTAACTGGAGGCTTTAATTTTGAATTCGGACAGCCATTTGTTGCAGATGTCAATAGTCAATTTGAAGATCCTGCTCCAGGGTCAGGTGGTTTAGGAGGTAATATTGATTTAATTTCAAGTGATTTTAAATTACCCCAAGTAGCAAAATATAATATTGCTATTGATCAAAAACTTCCATTTTGGGGTCTTATTGCTTCTGTAGATTTTTCTTATACAGATGTATTACAAGATGTATATTATGAAAACTTGAACGTTGGAGATGCTGTAGGGAATTATTTAGGAGCAGATAATCGTCCTTACTATGACAGAAGGGCTGAAATAGATGACACTTATGGTCGTATTATTTTATTATCAAATACCAGTGAGGGTAATGCAACAAATGCATCATTTACATTAAGAAAGCCATTTGAAAATGGTTTCCAAGGTCAGATTTCATATGCATATGGTGAGTCTAACAAAATATTTGATGGCACTTCTTCTCAAAACAGTTCTCAATGGAGAAATAGCATAACTGTAAACGGAAAGAATTCTAACTTACCAACATCGCGTTCTGATTTTGCTTTAGGGAGTCGTATTTCTGGTAACGTGTCTTATGAGATTGCATACGGAGGCGAGTTTGGAGGTAAGACCACTATTGGTCTTTTCTATGAAGGAGCTCAGTCAGGACCTTACAGTTTCACATACAGAGAAGGACGTGATTTATTGAACGATGATTCTCGTGATAATGCCTTAATTTATGTTCCTGCAAATGCTAGTGAAATCAATTTTACAGGAGATGCTGCTGAACAGGCTCAACAGTGGGAAAGGCTTAATTACTTGATTGAAAATGATGATTATTTGAGAGATCGTAGAGGAGACTATGCAGAACGCAATGGATCTCGAGGCCCATGGAATCATGTAATCGATTTAAAGCTCTTACAAGACATCTATATTAAATCTGGAAAAAATAAAAACACATTACAACTGTCTTTTGATATTTTTAACTTTACAAACCTTTTAAATAAAGATTGGGGAGTTAGAAACTTTATTCGAAGCAGAGTTCAACCACTACAGACTGTATCTACTTCGAATAGTACTCCAGTATTTAGCTTCGTGGATAGTGTGTTAACTTATGATAGTAATGGTAATCCGACAGGACTAAATCTAGAAGAGGTTGATGATTTTGGTCTGCAATCTTCAAGATGGCAAGCTCAAATTGGATTAAGATATACCTTCAATTAACTAGAACGCATTTTATAATTTTCACTCAAGTGGAATAATAAAACCGACACTGCCTTTAGTGTCGGTTTTTTTTTGTTATAATTTATATTAATTTATTTGATATTCATTGATTTTGATGCGAAGAAATTCGGGCTAAAATTATGTCAACACAGATTATCCTTAAACTTAGCAAAAAAATAAATTATTAGCTCTTTATAGTTAATATAGGTATTGGGCTTTAATCTTTTTCTTTAACTTTAATAAAAGCGAAGTTCAATTAAGCGAAAACTGAGAGTTTTTATTTATTGTGTTTTAATCCAAGAATAAGATGCTTTTTTTAATCCTGCAGGGATTGAAAAATCAAATTCGATAGCTCTTGACATGAAGAGACCATAGATTTTATTTACAGGATCAATCCAAAAATGAGTATTGTGATACCCACTCCAACCATAGGATCCCAATCCCGCTCCGGTGCCATCTACTTCTTGATTTTCAAGTACAGAAAATGTAAATCCAATATAATATCCAGCCAAATCTGGGAAAACTCCAGGCTCATTTGGGTCAGGATAGCCATTGGTGTATTTAGCTGTCATAATAGCAATACTTTCACTTGATAAAATTCTTTCATTCTTATAAACACCATCATTTACTAACATCTCGCAAAACTTTGAAAAATCGCTCATTGTTGAAACAAGGCCTTCGCCACCAAAATGAGCTTTATTATTGTATGAGTATGAATTACCATCTAAAGCTGCAGTATAACCATCTAAATTATATTCTGTTTGATTGAAAACCGAATTAGGTTTAATATTAACTCTTAAAGGTTGAAGTCTTGGCCTTTCATTATCTAAAAGATAAAATTTAGTTTCATTCATTCCCAACTTGTCAAAAATATTATCTTTAAGAAAATCATAGAAACTTTGTCCTGAAATAACTTCAATTAATCTACCTAAAATGGCCTGATTTAAGCCATAAGCATACATTGTTCCTGGCTCAAATTCTAGGGGTTGTTGAGCAACTGCTTTAGAAAATTCATCAAGGTTATTAAATCGCGAGGTATTAACATATGCTGGGTATAGGCTTTTATGGGTTCCTGTAAGCCAATTTTCTCCATTTTCAAGATAATAGACGTATCCAGACCTATGCGTTAAAAGATCAATTATTTTTATTGTGTTTTTGCAGGGATATATTCCAGCAGCCCCTTTACAATTTATGTTTTCAAATTCTGGAAGATATTTGTGAAGTGGATCCTCTAAGTTAAAAAGCTCTTTTTCGTGTAAAATCATTGTTGCTACAGTAGTAACTGTTTTAGTCATGGAGTGAATGGCAAAAATTGTATTTTCATCAATATTCTTATCCCCCCTTGCATTAGAGTTTATAATTTTATCATAGATAATTTCACCATCTTTATATAACTTAAAAACATTTGACCCTGTAGTTCCGGTATCAACTAAAGATTGTTGAAATTTTACGATTGGATCAGAAAAGTCGCTGCCAGATGAACAGTTTAACAAAAATATTACAGAGAGTAGAAGTAATTTTCTCATTAGTTTTTTATAAATTTATTTATAGATATTTCGTTTTCAAAAAGTACCTCAATAAAATAAACACCCTTTTTTAGAGAGGATACAGAAATAAAATCTTCATTAGCAATTTGTCTCAATACCTCAATTCCGTTGATATTCCGCACAGTTACTACAGATCCAGATTTAAAGTTTGAAATCCATAAAGCATCTTTTGTGGGATTAGGATAAACTTTTAATTTATTATTGTTTACTGAATTGCCAGAGGCAGCTCCAAAGCGTGAAAATTGAAAGTGCCAATAATTAACTTGTAATGCCCTGTTTAGGGTTTTTATATCTGCTGTTAAAATATTATTATTAATTGATACTTCATAGGTAATGTCATAGGCAGGTTGAGGGTTTAGACCAGGATACGGCATGCCATCTAATTCATAGGTGTTATTTACTTTAGCTAATCCCAGAAAATTTCCTCTTCCAGCAATAGTTATGGTACCATTTTTATTATCTGACCAATAACCTACATTATTTCCATCATGAGGAGCGACAGGTGAACCGCAACCATCTTCCGAGGCCCCTTGCCAAGTTTCTAACCAAGTTTGATTTCCTAAGTTATTTGTAAAAGATCCGTCTTGATTAAATGAATATATATCATCGGCTAAACAAGGGCGATTGTTTTCATTAATTACAGTACTGTATTGAGAGACATTACCCTTACTAGGACCAACGCCCATATAAGTCATTTTCCAATCACCCTCAGGATTTGTTTCAATAGGTTCTGGCGTAATATTTTCAAACTCAAAGTGCCAATAACCAGGAACACCATCATTTGTTACGATAGGAATACCTACTTCCATAGTATCACCAATAATTTCAAAATCATAAGTAATGCTTGTTGGGGCATTATAAGGGTTTGTTAATTCACCATCATTTATAACTTTTGCAAGGCCCAAGTAATTTCCTATACCTGTAATTGTAATCGTGCCATTTTCATTATTATGCCAGCTACCAATATTTCGTCCATCATGTGGATAAATAGGAGAATTACAACCATTCTCCTCAACACCCTGCCATTGCTCTACCCAAGTTTCATACCCCAAAGCATTTCTATATGTCCCATCTGCACTAAAATGAAATTCATCATCTGCCATGCAAGGTTGTTCAGTAGGATTAATAACGTTACTATACCAAGAGACATCCCCTTTAGTTGGCCCATTACCAATATAGCGTAATGCCCAAACACCTGTTGGATTATTTATCTCTGAAATGCTTGGTGGTATTAAGTTCCATTGGTCTTGAACATATATCCCATCAATAGTAAGATTTTGATTATTAGAAAGTTGACGAAGCCCAATACATTCAACAGAAGACAAGTCTGAACTGTTTATCCATGCGCCTGTTTTTTTTACTATGGGTCCAATAGTTGGAATTTCTGGCTCTATTGAAATATCATCGCCATCTTCAAACACAAAAAGACTAACCTCGTCATTTTTAGTGCCCTCGATAATGTTGTATTTTACGACAACCAGATAGGTTTCGCCAAGATTTAAATCTTCAGAAAAATCAACTACACCATTAACATTAAAAGTGAGCCCTAATTTAAATGTTTCAGGAGTTGAGCCATTCGAAACAAATGTTCTCGCCCGATGTGTTCCTTCTACTTGACTATAGTCTGGTCCTGAAAATTTTGGAGTATATTCTGCAAAATGAAAGAAATAGCCTTCTGTAATAGCATTAATTTTAATTAAGAATGAAGCATATACACTTCCTGAGGTAACAAACCTAGAAAAGGACTTGTTATAATCTTTTCCATTTTTATTAAGAATGGCTGCATTTCCTATACCACTCCCTATGTAATTACTTTCAGACCAACTTAAACCCTCATTGGTTACAAAAATGGGCTCATTAGATCCGTTATAATGATGCCACCCACGGTTTCCTTTTAAAACAACATTTTTAGGATAATCAAAATGTTCGATGATAAATGTATTCTGAGCTTCAGAAAAATTACACACAAGACATATTAAAAATGTTAAATGAAGATGTTTTTTAGATAGTAATAATTTCATGGTAAATAATTGAAAATTAGTTCGTTATGAAAATAACAAAGATTTTGTTCAATTTAAAACCTAATACCAGAAAAAATTATTTTGTTAATAATTTTGATTTTTTAAGTGGTTCGTTATACCGCTCCATTTGAAAGTAGAGTTCTTTTTTTAATGTTTTAGCAATGTTTACATAATTGGGATTGTTGTAGAAGTTAATCAACTCATCGGGGTCTTTTTTAAGATCGAACAGCCAGGGTTTGTCTAATGGTGACATTACCAATTTGTACTGATTGTTCACTGCAGCAACCCAACGTTTGTTTGCATTGGTTAGGTATACGGTTCGTTCATTAATTAATTGCTTTTTAGAACTCTTAAAATCTTTGGCAGCATTTATGCCGTGGAATTTTGTGGTTGTTTTAATTCCCATTAATCCTAAAATTGTAGGGGTAAAATCGGCCATGGTATAGGCTTTTTCTATATGTTTCCCCGCTTTTACCTTATTGGGATATCGTAACATAAACGCCACTCTGGCTGAGGTTTCATAAGGCAGTCCTTTATTGATTTTACCATGCTCACCCAATAAATCGCCGTGGTCTGAGGTAAACACCACAATAGTGTTATGGGTGAGGTTATTTTGATCTAAAAAATTAAGTAGACGCCCCACATTGTCATCAATACATTTTACCATACCATAATATTGTGCCATGTTGTGCTGTTTGATGCTTTTAGCTGTATTTTTTTTACCCTTTTTATTTACCCAAAGCGGATCTTTTAGACCTTCGGGAGTTTGCATGGTTCTGGGTTCTTTAAATTTAAAATGAGTATACATGGTATTATAAGGTGCACGAACTTGGTCGGGGCCATGCGGATCGGGTATAGAAAGCATTAAACAAAAAGGGTTGTTTTTATCCTCTTCCAGGATATTTAATGCCCGTGTTACCAGAAAATCAGTAGTAAAATTTTCTTTATTGGCACGCTCTTGATTAAACACCCCGCCCCCCCATTTCGCCAATTTTTGATCGATGATAACGCCGTTTTTGTCTTCTTTTAAAATTTTCCAGTGACCTCGGTTAATCATATAACGATTGTGGTCAAATCCAAAATTGTTTTTAGGAGCAAACCCCGGTTTATCTTCGCCGTCTAAGTGCCATTTACCCACATAGGATGTGGCATAGCCATGGGCTTTTAAAATTTGGCCAAAAGTAACAACCTCTTCACCTAGTGGTCGGTCATTGAAATAAGCATTGGTGGCTATGGGGTACAGCCCAGTCATCATTGAGGCTCTTGAAGGCGTGCATACTGGTGATGTGGCATACCAATTTTTACACAGCGCACCCTCACGGGCAATACGATCTATGTTTGGCGTTTCCACAATAATCCCTTCACCCCACATTTCGGCCTGGGCTTTAGGTAAAGTTTCGCGATAAGCTCCAAGGGTTCTTAGGTTATGCTCATCGGTGTGAATGATAAGCAGGTTAGGTGTTTTCTTTTGGGCTATGGACTGTTGAAGTGGATTAAAGAAAATTAAGCTAAGCAATAAATGGCTAAAAGTCAATTTCATGAGATGGTATTTTATTGTTTGTAAGTTACAAAATAGAGCCTCTATTGAATGTACCATTTTTTACAAAACATAATTATAAACTACCATAAATAAGCGTTACAACACCCAAAGTGGGGTCTAAGTGGACTCTAAGTGGAGGTTAGGTGGGGCTAGAGTGGGGTAACAGTACAGTAAAAGTGGGCTTAAAGTAGGAAAGGACGTACATTGCAAAAGTGTCATTTAGTACCAAAAAGTGACAAAAGTGTCATTTTATGACATTTGGTACGTTTAGGACCATTTTAAAATTAAAACCCCTTTTACAAGCATAAACTAATAACGCATTTGAGTTAAGTTCGTGATGGTGTTATTTATGATTAGCGGTTGTTTTTAAACTCTATAATAATAGTTTGGGCTTTTTCCAGGTCGGTTTCATGAATTTTTAAACGCACCGTGCTTATGGT
>JBELHJ010000053.1:11711-15316 GCA_042091495.1 Bacteroidota bacterium | reverse complement strand
ACCATCCAAATTATTTCTTAAATCTGATTTGTTTAAACAAACAATCATAAACACATTAAAAATTAATAGTGTGCAAAATTAGTACAATATTACCAATTAGCATAAAATTTAGTATTTTTGCATGTTTTTATTTTACAATAATACCGTTAAACACTTTTATGAAAGACAAAAGAATACTATACGTATCATCAGAGGTAGTACCTTATTTACCAGAGACTGAAATTTCTTCAATGTCATTTGAAGCTCCTAAAATGGTAAATAAACAAGGTGGTCAAATTCGAATTTTTATGCCCAAATTTGGAAATATAAATGAACGAAGACACCAACTGCACGAAGTAATTAGACTTTCAGGTATTAATTTGGTTATCAATGATTTTGACATGCCACTTATTATTAAGGTAGCATCAATTCCTAAAGAAAGAATACAAGTTTACTTTATTGATAATGAAGAATATTTTAAAAGAAAAGCAACATTAAAAGATGAAAATGGCAAATTATTTGATGATAATGATGAACGTGCTATTTTCTTCGCTAAGGGAGTTATCGAAACTGTAAAAAAACTGAATTGGTCACCAGATATTATTCATATCAATGGATGGCTTGCATCACTTTTACCGCTCTATCTTAAAGAATTTTACAAAAACGAACCTTTATTTACAGAAAGCAAAATAGTTACATCCATTTATCAAAAAAGTTTTGACGGCACATTAAATTCTGAAATGATTAACAAAATCAAATTTGATAATATTGAAGAGGATTTAATTTCACATTTAAATTCACCGAGTTATGAAAATTTAATGAAGGTTGCTATTGATCATTCTGATGCTTTAATAAGAGGTTCGGAAGAATTATCAGATGATGTTAATGATTACCTTAACTCAAGCAATAAACCTGTATTAGACTATCATTCTCCTGAGGAGTTCATGGAACCTTATACTGATTTTTACACTAATCAAGTATTAAAATAACCAACCAAATATGACCATACACAACACCTTCAAGACCATTTTGGTGACTTTTTTTATTGTTGTTGGATTTTATAGTTGTGAAAAAGAATTCGCAACTGTTGCAGCTTCTGGAATAGTTGATACCACTGCTGTAAATTTTAAAAGCACTTATTCTAAATATATTATAAGGTCAAAAACTTTAAAACTTAATCCTGTTCAGTCTAATAATTTACCAATTGCATTAATCGGCAACTATAACAACCCTGAATTTGGATCATACAGTGCTGAATTTGTAACTCAGTTAAGACCTTCTCAATTCAATCCTGTATTCGCTGATACTCTTGAAAATTTAACTATTGATAAAGTTATATTATCCATACCATACTTTTCAAATGAAATAGAAACTTTAGAATCTGGTGAAACCATTTATGAATTAGATTCAATTGTTGGAAATAAAGAAAACAATTCTAATTACAATTCAATAAACATTTCTGTTTTTGAGAGCAATTATTTTATTCGTGATTACGATCCTTCAGCTAATGAACCAAATGTTGGTCAAAAATATTACACAAATAAGTCTAACGGCAACTTAAATATTAGTGATCTTGAACTTCAAAAAGAATTATTATTAGAAATTAATGATTTATACCCAAATCCATCTGAAATTCAAATACGTGATCAAGAAAACGATAGTATTATTGATAGAAAATCACCAAGAATTTATGTAGAATTTGACAACCTAGACTATTGGAGAACAAAGATCATTGAAAAACAAGGTGAGCAAGAGCTGGCAAACATTAATAACTTTAATAATTATTTTAGAGGACTTTATTTTAAAGTTACGAGTGATAGTGACCAAGGTTTTATTGCAACTATAAATACTAATCAAGCAGATATTGAAATTCAATACAGTGTCAAAAGCAATGTTGGCTCAGCAGATGAATCTGTAACCAAAAAAACATACAACTTAAACCTATCAGGCAATAAAATTAACTTTTATAATAATGCCTTAAATATACCTGATAATGATAACAATACAATGTCAATTTCAGGTACTGATGGTTCTATTGGTGTCTTAGAGTTATTTAGCGATGAAATGATTGAACACCCTTTTGATGACAATCTCCCAGATATTTCAGTTGATGTTGAGGAATTGTTAAGTAATGAAATCCTCATTAATGAAGCTAATATAATTGTGCAAAAAACTGGTGATAGCGATTTTGAACCAAACAGAATACTCATATACAATCTTAATGATAATTCAGTTATATCAGATTATAATTTAGACATTTCTGCCAATTCAGACCCAGCAACCTCTAGAATTAATCACCTTAGTACTCTAATTACGGATACTATTAATGGAGAAGTACAACAGTTTTATAGATTCAGAATTACAAATCACATCAAAAACATTGTTAAGAATGATTCAACTAATGTGAAAATTGGTCTCTCAGTGTCTGCTGATGTTAACCTAGAAGCTAACGGGTTGAATTTTGAACCATTAAATCAAGATTACCCTGAAAAGGTCCCTGTGAGTTCTATTATATATCCAAAAGCCGTGAAATTAGGAAGTAATGATACTAATGAACTCTCTGAGGACGTTTACCTTGAAATATTTTATACCGAACAAAAACAATAAAAAACTATGTGTGGAATTGTGGGATATATTGGCAAAAGAGAAGCCTACCCAATTGTAATAGATGGCCTAAAAAGACTTGAATACAGAGGTTATGATAGTGCTGGAGTAGCTGTTTATGATGGTCAAAAACTAAATCTAAGTAAAACCAAAGGAAAAGTCACGGATCTTGAACAAAGAGCTAAATCAGATAATAATACTTTTGGTAATATAGCAATTGGACACACCCGATGGGCTACACATGGTGTACCTAACGATATTAATTCACACCCTCATGTTTCTAATTCAGGAGAATTAACTATTATTCACAATGGTATAATAGAAAATTATGAACCTTTAAAGAAGGTGCTCATTGAACGTGGCTATAACTTCAAATCAGATACAGATACGGAAGTTTTAATAAACCTTATTGAGTATGTTCAAAAAAGTGAAAATATTAAATTAGGTAAAGCTGTTCAAATAGCTTTAAACCAAGTTATTGGTGCTTATGCCATAGCCGTTTTTGATAACAAAAAACCTAATGAAATCGTTGTTGCAAAATTAGGAAGCCCACTTGCTATCGGTGTTGGTGTTGATGAATATTTCATTGCAAGCGACGCTTCTCCTTTCATAGAATTTACAAAGCAAGCAGTCTACCTTGAAGACGAAGAACTTGCAATTATAAGAAAAGGTAAAGATCTAAAAATTAGAAAAATTAAAGACGATACTCTTGTTGACACTTCTATACAAGAATTAAAGATTAATCTTGAGCAAATTGAGAAAGGTGGCTATGACCACTTTATGCTCAAAGAAATTTATGAACAGCCAAATGCAATCAAAGACACCTACAGAGGAAGGCTTCTAGCTAATGAAGGCCTTATTAAAATGTCTGGAATTGATGATCACATTGAAAAATTTCTCAATGCTGATCGAATTATCATAGTAGCTTGTGGAACCTCATGGCATGCAGGGCTGGTATCAGAATATATTTTTGAAGAGTTTGCAAGAATTCCTGTTGAAGTTGAATACGCCTCAGAATTTAG
>JBELHJ010000053.1:3740-11611 GCA_042091495.1 Bacteroidota bacterium | reverse complement strand
TTTCCAGTAGCTTTAGAAGGTGCCTTAAAACTTAAAGAAATTTCTTATATACATGCCGAAGGTTATCCAGCTGCAGAAATGAAGCATGGTCCTATTGCTTTAATTGATGAAAATATGCCTGTTGCAGTTATAGCAACCAGAAAAGGACATTATGAGAAGGTGGTAAGTAATATTCAAGAAATTAAATCTCGAAAAGGTAAAATTATAGGGATTGTAACAGAAGGTGATGAGACTGTAAAATCCCTTGCTGACCATGTCATTGAAATACCTGAAACTGTTGAGGCACTGACTCCTCTTCTTACAACTATTCCATTGCAATTGTTATCATATCATATTGCATTGATGCTTGATAAAAATGTAGATCAACCAAGAAACTTAGCTAAGTCAGTTACTGTAGAATAAAGAAACTGAAAATCAAAGATATAACCCTATGGTTTTTGATAATTAATCAAAATTCATAGGGTTTTTATTTATTATTCATTATTTGAAGGCCTAATTTTAATTAAATCAATATTTTTTTAATTATTATTTAGCTATATTGCTTTAAATAACTAACAATAATATGAAAACATTTCTCAAAATTTTTTCAATGTTGTTCATTTCAACAACATTTGCACAAACAACAATTAAAGGAACTGTTAATGATGATAGTGGGCAACCAATACCCG
The DNA here is from genome assembly GCA_042091495.1 of Bacteroidota bacterium. GTDB lineage: Bacteria > Bacteroidota > Bacteroidia > Flavobacteriales > Flavobacteriaceae > JBELHJ01. Next base: position 10,943 of record JBELHJ010000053.1, on the reverse strand, counting down.
GTGCCAATATCATTGTTGTAGGCACTACTCAGGGTACAATCTCTGATTTTGACGGTAATTTTACACTTCAAACAGATGCAACACCGCCTTTTAAATTACAAGCCAGTAGTGTTGGTTTTGAAACCTCTACTGCTGATTTCTCAGGAACAGGTAGTGTTAGTTTCACTCTTAAAGAAGGTTCTGTTTTAGATGAAATCGTTGTTTCGGCATCGAGAACTCCTGAACGCCTTTTCGAATCTCCAGTCACTATTGAAAGAATGGGGATCAATGAGATTAAAAATACTGCTTCTGCAGAATTTTATGATGGTTTAGAAAACCTAAAAGGAGTTGATGTTAATGTAAACAGTTTAACATTCAAATCTATTAACACGCGTGGTTTTGCCACATTTGCTAATACAAGATTCTTACAACTTGTAGATGGTATGGATAATTCTACGCCAGCTCTTAACTTCCCAATTGGGAACTTAGTGGGTTTAATTGAACCTGATGTTCAAAGTGTAGAAATGATAGCTGGTGCATCTTCTGCACTATATGGTGCTGGAGCTTTTAATGGTATATTATTCATGAACAGTAAATCGCCTTTCGATTTTCAGGGAATTAGTGGATACTACAAACAAGGATCTACTTCACAAGAAGCTGCTGGGAATAATGAATATAAGGATTACGCTGTAAGAGCTGCTCACAAATTCAGCAACAAGTTTGCTGCTAAAGTAAATTTTGGATACCTAAAAGGTACTGACTGGATGGCAAATAACCTTACATCCAAAACCGATGGATTAACAAGAGACGCTACTAATTATGATGGTATCAATGTATATGGTGATGAAAGAGCTCAAAATTTAAATCAAGTTGGTTTAGCTCTTGAAGCTGCTGGAGTAATTCCTGCAGGTGCATCTGCAGCTTTACCATCAGTAGACGTTACAAGAACTGGATACAATGAAATGGATCTTACAAACTATAACGCTCAAAGCATCAAAGCAGATTGGGGATTATTTTTCAGACCATTTGAAAACGATTTTGAGATTTCATATCAAGGTAAATTTGGAACAGGTAATACCGTTTACCAAGGTGCAAACCGTTATAACATTAGAAATTTTTATCAAAGACAACATAAGTTAGAAATTAAAAATAATAACTTCTTTTTAAGAGGATATCAAAATAGTGATGACGCTGGAGATTCTTATGACATGTACATGACCGGTGTTTTACTTAATGAAGCATGGAAACCTTCAGCACCAAATGTAGCTGAGGGAATACTTGGTTGGTATGGAGAATATGCCTTAGCCTATTTAGCCTCTGGAAATCATGCCGCATCGCGAGCTGCTGCTGACACAGGAAGATTAGAAAAAGGAGATCCCGCATTTCAGCCTACCTTAGATGCTATAGCTTCTAATCCAAACTTTGGACAAGGATCTGGATTTAAAGACAAATCTAAGTACACTCACTTTGATGGAAATTATAATTTTAGTCATTTAACAGATTTTGCAGATATTCAAATAGGTGCTTCTCACAGAATTTGGGAGTTAAATTCTTCAGGGACAATTTTCACCGATAGCGATGGCCCTATTGAATATAAAGACATTGGACTTTACACACAAATCAAGAAAAGTTTCTTGGAAGAAGATCGTTTAAACCTTACCGCATCTTTAAGATATGATGATTCCGATGTTTTTGATGCAAACATTTCACCAAGATTATCTTTAGGATACTCTTTAGGTACTCAAAAAAACCATAACATTAGAGCTTCATTCCAGACTGGATTTAGAAGTCCTACAACCCAAGATCTTTATATTGGACTTGATGTAGGAGCCGCTTTATTAGTAGGTGGTGCACCTGATAATCCGTCAAGATTAAGCAGAACCTATGACTTAAGTCCAACTGGACAGTTAGTTACTGGACAAACACAACTTACTGCAACGGGAGATTTAGCTTACACAAACTCGTTCTTTTTAAGTTCTGTTTTGGCTTTCAATGCAAGTGTTGCAGCAGGCGCTCCTGATGTTAGTTTATTAAAAGTTGCAAATTCTGACTATGTTAAACCTGAGCAGGTCAAATCATACGAAGTTGGATATCGCGGAAAACTAAATAAACTTAATGTTGATTTTAGTGCCTATTACAATAGCTATGAAGATTTTATTTCTACAGAAACTGTTGCTGCACCATTGTATGGTAGTGTTCAGTTAAATGACGGAACAATTCCACACCCAACTTTTGGAGATATTCCAATTGCAGTAGGAGCACTTGCTTCTGGAGATGCTCAAGTTTACAGAACATATACTAACTCTGACAAGACCGTAAATTCATATGGTGCATCAATTGGGTTAAATACCAAGATACTTAACGGCTTTGATCTTAACGCCAATTATACTTATGCATATTTAGATTTTGATAGAGAACTAAACCCAGATTTAGCAACTAACTTTAATACACCAGAACATAAAGTTAAATTAGGTTTTGGTAAAAATGAATTATTTAAGAATTTTGGATTTAATGTTGCTTGGAGATGGAGTGATACCTATTTATGGGAGGCTTCATTTGGAGACGGTGTTATCCCAGCATATCATACTTTAGATGCTATGGTTAACTACAGAATACCGAAACTTAAATCTACAATCAAATTAGGTGGTACTAATTTAATTGGTGATGAATATTTTACTGCTTTCGGAACCGGTTATATTGGATCAATGTATTATGTATCATTGACTATAAACTAAAAAATAAGTTTAAACAATTTTATGAGACGGCGCTTTATTTAAGCGCCGTTTTAGTTGGGTAAAAATTAATTAAATAACTTCTTTTTTAATTAAAATTTATATATTTGCAGCGCTAAACCCAAACAGGGTTTTTTAACAAGTAAATTGCATAATAATAAATAGATAAGTAATGTCAAAAGTTACAGGTAAAGTTGCACAAATTGTTGGTCCGGTTATCGATGTAGAGTTTGCTACGGGAACTGATTTACCAAAAATTTACGATTCATTAGAAATTAATAGACCTGATGGTTCTCAATTGGTACTTGAAGTTCAGTCACACATAGGTGAAAGTACAGTGCGTACCATTGCTATGGATTCGTCAGATGGATTAAGTAGAGGAACTGAAGTTGTGGCTTCTGGTGCTCCAATTCAAATGCCTGTTGGTGATGACGTTTACGGTCGTTTATTTAATGTAATTGGAGATGCAATCGATGGTTTAGGTGATTTACCTAAAACAGGTGAAGCTGGTTTACCAATTCATAGATCTGCTCCAAAATTTGAAGATTTATCAACATCTACAGAAGTTTTATTTACGGGTATAAAAGTAATCGATCTTATAGAGCCTTACGCTAAAGGTGGTAAGATTGGATTATTTGGTGGTGCTGGTGTTGGTAAAACTGTATTAATCCAAGAGTTGATTAACAATATTGCTAAAGGACACGGTGGTCTTTCTGTATTCGCTGGTGTTGGAGAAAGAACAAGAGAAGGAAATGACTTACTTAGAGAAATGTTAGAGTCTGGAATCATAAAATACGGTGATGACTTTATGCATTCAATGGAAGAAGGTGGATGGGATCTTCAGAAAGTAGATAAAGCTGCAATGAAAGATTCTAAAGCAACTTTCGTTTTTGGACAAATGAATGAGCCTCCCGGAGCACGTGCAAGAGTTGCGTTATCTGGTTTAACTATTGCTGAGTATTTCCGTGACGGTGCTGGAGATGGTCAAGGAAAAGATGTATTGTTCTTCGTTGACAACATATTTAGATTTACACAAGCTGGTTCTGAGGTATCAGCCCTTTTAGGTCGTATGCCTTCTGCGGTAGGATATCAACCTACATTAGCAACAGAAATGGGTGCAATGCAGGAACGTATTACTTCAACTAAAAAAGGTTCAATTACATCGGTTCAGGCGGTATACGTACCCGCTGATGATTTAACCGATCCAGCTCCTGCAACAACTTTCGCTCACTTAGATGCTACTACAGTACTTTCTCGTAAAATTGCAGAGCTTGGTATTTATCCTGCAGTAGATCCATTAGATTCTACTTCAAGAATTTTAACTGCGGATATTTTAGGAAACGATCACTATGATTGTGCACAAAAAGTAAAAGAGCTTCTTCAACGTTATAAAGAATTACAGGATATTATTGCAATTTTAGGTATGGAAGAATTATCTGAAGAAGATAAGTTGGCTGTTAGTAGAGCGAGACGTGTACAACGTTTCTTATCTCAGCCTTTCCATGTAGCTGAACAATTTACTGGTATCCCAGGTGTTTTAGTTGATATTAAAGATACAATTAAAGGTTTCAACATGATTATGGATGGTGAATTAGATCATTTACCTGAAGCTGCTTTTAACCTTAAAGGTACGATTGAAGAGGCTATTGAAGCCGGAGAAAAAATGCTTGCTGAAGCTTAATACCAAAATATAACTATGTATTTAGAAATAGTATCTCCTGAAGCTACATTATTTAGTGCTGAAATCGATTCAGTTGTAGTTCCTGGTGTTAATGGAGAATTTCAAATGTTAAATAATCACGCTCCTATAGTATCTACTTTAAAAGAAGGTGTGGTTAAAATTCACACTCATACGCAAAGTCATCTTGAACTTGATGAACTTCACGGTTCCATTGTTAAACATAACGATGATGATAAAGTATTAACATTAAAAATTAACTCTGGTACTGTTGAAATGAAAGATAACAAGGTTATTGTTTTAGCAGATTAAAAAAATTAAAATCAATATATGAAACGCTCTCGTTATGAGGGCGTTTTCTATTTTAAGACATATATCTTTAGCTTCACTATATTTGGAATAAAATTGAGCTAATTACTGTCATATTAAGATGAAGTCGCTACCCAAAAAGTTGGAAGAAAAATTAAATATTAGAAAAAGCACTAATGCATTAAGATCATTACCTAAAGATACTATCAAAAAGGTTGATTTTATTTCTAATGATTATCTAGGATTAGCAAAATCTGAAATTTTATTTGAAAAAACTCATCAAATGTTGTTAGCTAATAATTTAAAACATAATGGGTCAACTGGTTCAAGACTAATTTCAGGTAATCACAAACTATATAAAGACCTTGAAAATCAACTATCTCAATTCTATGACTCACAAGATGCTTTAGTTTATAACTCAGGCTACAATGCCAATATTGGTTTATTTGCTTCAGTACCTCAAAGAAATGATATTGTATTATTTGACGAATTTATCCATGCCTCAATAAGAGATGGCATAAGTATGGGTATTGCTAAGCACTTTAAATTTAAGCATAATAGTATTGAAGATTTAGAAATTAAATTAAACAAGTTCGCAACCCAATATGAGAATATTTATGTGGTTACCGAATCTGTTTTTTCAATGGATGGCGATTCTCCAGATATAAAAAAACTTATTAGTTCTTGTCTAAAATATAAGGCTAGATTGATCATTGATGAAGCGCATGCAGTAGGTATAATGGGTGAAAATTTTAACGGTCTTGTTAAAGCTGAAAAGTGTTTTGCAAAAATTATAACCTTTGGTAAAGCTTTAGGAACTCATGGTGCTGCAATTCTTTGCAAAACTGATTTGAAAGAATATTTAGTTAATTTTTCTCGTTCATTTATATATACTACAGCACTATCACCACACACAATAGCTAGTATTAAAGTAGCTCACGAATCTCTGGATACTAAAAAAATTGATTCGCTAACGAGTAATATTAAATACTTTAAATCACTAACAAGAGAACTAAATCTTCATGATTTATTTATTTCAAGTAACTCGGCAATTCAAAGTTGTATAATTAGAGGGAATGACAATGTTAAAACCATAGCCTATAAATTGATGAGTCAAGGTTTCGATGTCAAGGCCATTTTACATCCTACGGTGCCTAAAAATGAAGAGCGATTACGATTTTGTTTACATAGTTATAATACCGAAAAAGAAATTTACGACCTATTGCAACAACTTGTTATTTTTGTAAAATGAAAAAGTATTTTGTCACAGGAATATCTACTGAAGTAGGAAAAACAGTTGTCGCTGCTATTTTAACTGAGGCTTTAAAAGCAGATTATTGGAAGCCTATTCAATCTGGTGATTTAGATTATGATGACACTCAAAAAGTTCAAAGACTTGTTAGTAATACAACCTCTATTTTTCATAAAAATAGTTATGCACTTAATACACCAATGAGTCCTCATGCTTCAGCTTTAATAGATGATATAAAAATTTCATTAAAGAAGATAAAAGAACCTAAAACAGAAAATCATCTGGTTATTGAGGGTGCTGGAGGTTTATTGGTTCCATTAAATGATAAGGAAACTATTTTAGATCTCATTAAACCTGATTACGAAGTGATTTTGGTATCTAGACATTACTTAGGTAGTATTAATCACACCTTACTAACAATAAATGCTTTTAAAGCAAAAGGATTAAATTGTAAAATCATATTTAGTGGTAATGAACATCCAACAACAGAGGCAATTATTAAAACCCTAGGTAAAGTTGAAATCATTGGTCGCATTGATGAAGAACCCTACTTTGATAAAAATGTCGTTTTAGAATATGCTGAAAAATTCAAAGAATTATTATGAGCTTAACAGAACGTGATAAGAAATATTTGTGGCATCCGCTCACACAACATAAGACACACCCCGTGACTCTGGCTATAAAAAAAGCTTCTAATTGTACGCTGGAAGATTATAACGGAAAAACTTATATAGACGCAATTGCTTCTTGGTATACTTGCATGTACGGGCATTGTAACCCCAAAATTATATCTGCAGTTCAAAAGCAAATGGAAACCCTAGATCAGATTATTTTCAGTGGATTCACCCATGCACCTGCTATTGAACTTTCAGAGGCACTAATAGAAATCTTACCCAGTAATCAAAGGAAACTGTTTTTTAGCGATAATGGTTCTACTACTATAGAAATAGGGATTAAAATGGCTTTACAATACCATTTTAACTTGGGAAATAAAAAAGACACTTTAATAGCATTTGACAATGGCTTTCACGGAGACACCTTTGGAGCGATGAGTGTTTCAGGGCTCTCTGTTTATAATGGGCCTTTTGAAGACTTCTCTCTCAAAGTTGTTAGAATTCCTACTCCAAATAAAAAAAATATTGATAGTATATTGAAGGAATTATCAAATCTGACTAGCATTCATAATATCGCAGCATTTGTATATGAACCTTTAGTTCAAGGTGCAGCTGGTATGAAAATGCATTGTGAAAACG
>JBELHJ010000053.1:0-3640 GCA_042091495.1 Bacteroidota bacterium | reverse complement strand
GTATATGAACCTTTAGTTCAAGGTGCAGCTGGTATGAAAATGCATTGTGAAAACGGATTAAATGCCTTAATTAAATATTGTAATTCAAATCAGATTATTACAATCGCTGATGAAGTCATGACAGGTTTTGGTAAAACTGGTAAAAATTTTGCTTCTGATTACATGGAAAATAAACCTGAAATAATGTGTCTTAGTAAAGCCTTAACAGCAGGTTTATTACCAATGGGTATTACAAGTTGCAGCGAAAAAATATATAGTGCTTTTTACAGCGATGATTTGTCTAAAGGCTTTTTTCACGGACACACCTATTCTGCCAACCCATTAGCTTGTATAGCTGCTCTTACAGGAATAGAATTGTTAACCTCTAAAGAAATTCAGGATCAAATTAAATTTATATCAAAATCTCATTTAAAATTCACAGAAGCATTAAAAATAAAAGCTATTGTAAAAGAAGTGAGATGTAAAGGTGTGATATTAGCACTAGATTTAAATCTAGAAATTAATAGATATGGGAATTTAAGGGATGAATTGTATCGGAAATTTTTAGAACTAGGGGTATACCTTAGACCTCTTGGTAACACCATTTATATTCTCCCGCCTTACACTATTAGTAATAACGAATTAAAAAAAGTATACCAAGCCATCGAGAATGTGATTGATCAATATTAAAAAAACCTGAGAAAAATCTCAGGTTTTTTTATTTAAGTTTGTTTTGGTAAGACCCTAATGGTGCCTTTGTTTTCAACTTTTTCTAAATGCCCTTTTACTTTAATCTTAAAGCTTAAAGCCACTTTGTTAGGTAATTTTTTAGGCAAATAAATTTCTAAACCTTGTTTAGTTCTCTTGTATTGAACATCGCCATATCCCAATAGCATTATATTTTCAATCCTATTTTCTTTAGTTATTTCTTTATCAGATGCCAGTGACTTGATAAGTAATTTGCTTTGAGAAGGTATTCCCAAGGCAATGGCATATAAGTCCCCATTTTTTTGAGTAAATCTAATATCTTCCTCATTAAATTTACTAATATCTGGCTGTATATCTCTAGAGGGCGCACCGTTCGCTGGATTGATTTGAGTGTAAAATAAATCCTCTAGATGTCCTTCTCCATAAGTCGTCCAGGGTCTAGTCCCATAAATAGCTTCTCCATTTTGTTTTAACCACTTTCCAATGTCTTTCAATAAATCTTCTTGACCTTTATCAAAGGTACCATCAGGCCTAGGATTCATGGATAATAATAAACCACCGTTTCTAGCAACCAAATCACACAATCTTAAAATAACATCCTCCGCTTTTTTGTACTGCATCTTTTTATCCCATTGCCAATCACACCAGCCCACAGCACTAGGTGTATCATCTTCCCAAGGCCAATCTACAAATGATGGCCTTTTGTGACCATTTTCATAACTGTAAAGCCCAAAATTGGAACCAAAATTACCTTTATTATGAACACATACTTCTTTATTTTGTTTTAAACCATCATTGAAGAAACGCGCTAAAATTTTCTCGGTATCATACTTACCGCCGCCGCCATCAAACCAAAGTACATCTGGAGAGTACTTATCAATAAATTCCATGGTTATAGCTAATCTATTCTTAACAAATCGAGAGCGCTCTCCTAAAAACCAGTAATAGTTATAGTTTTTAGGGTCTAATAAATCAGCATTTTTGTAACTGGGGTCTTTTAATAAATGTTTGACTAATTTCTCGTAATGCTTTACTGTCCTTCCATGATGAAAAGAAGCAATTGTTTTTATATTTCGCTTTTTCAACTCGCCAAGTAATTCACCTGCCAAATCTCTTTTAGAGCCCAATTTCCCTGCACAAAAATCTGTAATATTACTATCCCACATTAAATAACCATCATGATGCACCACACACATCCCGGCGTATTTAGCTCCAGATTCTTCAATAAGATCTGCCCAATAAGAGGGACTAAATTTTGAAGCTTTAAATTGTTTAGCCATATCTTTATAACCAAAACCTTCTTTGATAGGACCTATATTATTTTCAAATAATACGCGCTGTTCTTGATTTTCATTGGTTGAATAATACCCTTTATAAGCAGTGATGTAGTAGTTCCCCCAATTCGATTTAGTATAATCCCAATTACCCCCAACAGAATAAACACCCCAATGCGCATATATCCCAAATTTAGCATCTTGTGCCCAATCTGGAACTTTATGTGTTCTAAGAGATTCCCAATCGGCTGAATACGGCTTCTGTTGAGCCAACATGATTGTTGAGGAAATTAATAGGAATAGTAATCTAAGTTTCATTTAATTTATAATTTATTAATAGTTAAATAGTATGACGGGATAGTAATCCCTTCTTCTGAAAATATCCATGTTTCTATATCCGTTTCTTGAGCTTTTACTTGACATTTAAAACTGATAGAATTCGCATCGGGGGCAATTAATTTTTCATATTCATTATTGCCAATTTTTAATTTGGCCTTAATTGGCGTGAATGTTTTACTCTTTTTTCCATTCGTCTTAGCAGAGATTGCTAGTCCGGTATATAAAGGATATCTTGAAAGCGTAAATTCGTATTCACTATCTGCTCTAAAATCAACTTTCCAAGGTCCTTTTCCTTCTGATAAGTTTTTAACATGACTCTGATTAAAAGCAGATTTAATCCATAAGTCTTGAGTGGTTAAACCAATGGTTTTATGACTTGAATCGCCCAAAACAAAGCGAACTGGATCTTCTTTATCTTTGGCATATTGCTTCAAAAAATTATCTAACTCACTGTCAAGTAGTTTTACAATTTCTGGATAATCTCCAGCAACATTTTTAAATTGTCCTCTATCATCATTAATATTATAAAGTTCCTTTTTATTTATCCATCTCCATTTACCTTTAGCCACGCATAATTTGTTTCGTTTAAAATCATTGGGCTTATCAGGAGTTAGCTTAGTCAAGAATAATGAACGCTCAGAATTGCCTTGAATTTCGTTACCGTATAACGCCGGTTTGAATGAAATACCGTCTAAACGAATAGATTTAGAAATATTCACCTCACATAAATCCATTAAAGTTGGAAAAACATCTAAAACAGAGGTCATTTGATCAACGGTTTCTCCTTGGTTTATTTTTCCGCCATTCCATTTAACAAATGAAAATAATCGATGACCGCCTTCATAAGGTGATCCCTTACCACCTCTTTGACCCATATTAAAGCCTGTATCAAGAGCTCTACCTTCTTTATCAAATTGGGCTGCATAACCTGCAGTACCGTCATCTGTTGTAAAAACAATTATGGTATCATCATCTATACCTTGTGACTTGAGTATACTTTGTAAGCGCCCTAAATTTTCATCAAAATTTGTAATCATTCCATAGAAATACGCCTGGTTTTTGTAATGCCCTTTATCAATGAAAGGCTTAGAATATGTTTCACCAACAATTCTAGGTAAATGCGCTACGTTAGGAGCTAAGTATATCAAGAATGGGGTTTCTTTTTGATTACACTCTTTTATAAACCTAATAGTTTCGTCAAAGAAAACATTTGTGCAATAGCCTTTATATTTGGTGGGAACTCCATTATGGTAATACATGTCATCAAAATAATCATTCCCCCAATAATCAGAAATCTGTCCAATGCCTCCGCACTTCAAATTTACGGTCTCTTCAAAACC
>JBELHJ010000052.1:0-15424 GCA_042091495.1 Bacteroidota bacterium | reverse complement strand
GGTCTGATTTCTGTAGTCTGACGACCGTCTAAACGTAGACCCTCGTTAAGGGTTAAGTCTCTAACCGCTTCTTTTTGTGCTTTACTAAAGTATTTAGAAACAAGCTTACCATGGGCTTCTAATTCTTCTTCTGTGAATAAGCCTTTAACTTCTTCTTTCACTTCACTAAACGCCATACCGCGTTCTTTCTTGGAAGAGCCTTGTTTAGCGATATCATAGCATTTTTGATAAGCTGCGTCATGAATTTTAGCTTCTAAATCGGCATCTGTTACTTCAGGTTCGTACTCGCGTGTTTCTTTTTTACCAAAAGCTTCTGCCAATTTAACCTGTGCCGCACACTGTACTTTAATGGCTTCGTGTGCAAATTTGATAGCGTCTGCCATTTCTTCTTCGCTGCACTCATCCATCTCGCCTTCTACCATCATCACAGAATCTGCAGAAGCACCAACCATCATATCGATATCGGCTTCAGCCAATACGTCACGACTAGGGTTGATGATAAACTCGCCATTAACACGTGCTACACGTACTTCTGAAATTGGCGTTTCAAAAGGAAGATCACTGAGTTGGATAGCAGCAGAAGCCGCTAGACCAGCTAAAGCGTCGGGCATGACATTCTCATCATGTGACATGAGTTGAATCATGACCTGAGTCTCTGCATGATAATCTTTCGGGAATAAAGGACGTAGTACACGATCTACAAGACGCATGACTAATATCTCCTCGTTACTAGGACGGGCTTCTCTTTTAAAGAATCCTCCTGGGTAACGTCCGGCAGCCGCAAATTTTTCGCGGTAGTCTAAAGTTAGTGGTAAGAAATCCACGTCTGAAGCATCGTAGTTAGAAACTACGGTACACAGCAACATAGCATTTCCCATTTGTACAACAACAGAACCATGAGCCTGCTTGGCTAACTTGCCTGTTTCGATGGAGATTTCTCTGCCATCGCCGAGGTCTATGACCTCCCTGAATGTTTTTGGAATCATAATATTTTTTCTAATTAAACATTGGTAGTTGTGTTGTTGAAGTTGTTGTTGGCACCAATGAAAAACTGTATTTCCGCTTTTTATCTTGTCTAAATGTAGACTTTTTTAATGAAAAAAGAGGCGCGAACGCCTCTCTTTTTATTTTCTTAATCCTAATTTCTTAACGATAGCACGATATCTTACAATATCTTTCTTCTTAAGGTAATCTAATAAGGCACGACGCTTACCTACTAATTTTACTAACGAACGCTCTGTATTAAAATCTTTACGATTGTTTTTTAAGTGATCTGTTAAGTGGTTAATTCTGTAAGTGAATAACGCAATTTGTCCTTCAGATGAACCGGTATCTGTTTTGCTGCTACCGTGTTTTTTAAAGATGTCTTCTTTAACTTTTTTAGATAAATACATTCCAATATTATTTAAATGATTATTATGTATAACGAAAGCTTTTCTTTCGAGCGGCAAATATAGTTAAAATATTTAAATCCAACACTTTTAAACCTTTTTTGTATCTTATAGTCTTAAGGGTACAACTTTAATTTATTAGCCTATGAAATCAATTGTTTATTTAAGACCGCTAATGTTTGCTTTCTTACTAATAACTGCTTGGTCCTGTGATAGTGATAAAGCCGCCACTGATGCTATTACAGATGAGCAACAAAGTGCTCAGATGGAAAATATTATTGCGGCGGATTTGGTTGTAGAGGATACGGATATGTATTTTGATATGATTATTGAAATGGATAAAGCGGCTTCTGATCGTTCTAAAAATAAGAAACGCGAATTACCAGATTGTGCTGTTGTGACATCCGAGATGACAAATAATTATAAAACAGTTACTATAGATTTTGGAGAAGCCTGTACTTTTGATGAAGACACATTAAGTGGTGTGATTACATTTACTTTTGAGCGTGATCCAGATTTACATCAAAAAACAATTACAAAAACATTTACTGATTTTACTTTTAATGGGAAAACCATTAACGGGTCAACAACCATTTTAAGATCCAAATCTAATGCCGATGAAAATCCCCAATCTACTAAGTCTATTAATTTGGCTCTAGTTTTGGAAGATGGTACGACGGTAACCAAAAATGGTACTAAGGTTAAAACGTTTTATTTTGACCCCGATGCACCTAAACACAAAGCTAAATATACGTTAACCGGGAATTGGGAGCTTGTAGCTTCTGATGGCTGGTCTAAATCTGTGACCGTAACAACCCCATTGGTAAAAGCTGCACGTTGTAAATTTTTTGTGAGCGGTACTATGGATGTTGTGAAAGGCGATGCCGCATTTGAAGTTGAATTTGGCGACGGTAAATGCGATAGAGAGGCCACACTTACTTTTGCAGATGGGACTACCAAAACAATCAAATTGAAACGTTAACTTTTTTGTTCCAGATACATAAAACAAAAGCTCCCATATGCGATATGGGAGCTTTTATATTTTAAAAAATATATTTTGCAATATACTAAGACCTTAAAGGACTGTTGGTTATTAAATCAATGTACTGATTTACTTTTAGTTTTAATGCTTTCCTAGCCGTAATAAAATCTAAGAAGCCGTGTTCTAAAACAAATTCGGCCGTTTGAAATCCTTCAGGTAATTCTTGACCTGTAGTATCTCTTACCACACGAGGTCCTGCAAAACCAATTAAAGCTCCAGGCTCACTAATATTGATATCGCCTAACATGGCGAAAGACGCAGTAGTTCCTCCAGTAGTAGGATCTGTACATAATGAGATGTAAGGAATTTTAGCTTCAGCCAACTGTGCTAATTTAGATGAGGTTTTAGCCAATTGCATTAATGATAATGCAGCTTCCATCATTCGAGCACCCCCTGATTTAGAAATGATCATGAAAGGTATTTTATGCTTCAAACTGTAGTTGGCAGCTCTAGCTATTTTTTCACCAACAACACTTCCCATAGATCCACCAATAAAACCGAAATCCATACAGGCAACTACTAAATCTTTACCCATAGATTTTCCAACCGCAGTACGAATGGCGTCTTTGAGTTTTGTTTTAGATTCTGCAGCCTTAATGCGGTCTGTGTATTTTTTAGTATCCACAAACTTTAAAGGATCCTTGGAGGTTAAGTCTTTGTCTAACTCTTTGAATTTGTTATCATCAAAAAGTATTTCGAAATACTCTTTACTACCTATTCTTACATGGTAACCGTCTTCTGGACTTACATAGAAATTTTTTTCAAGTTCTTCAGTATCAACAATTTTACCAGTAGGTGATTTATACCACAACCCTCTTGGGGTGTCTTTCTTTTCCTCTGTTGAGGTGGTTATACCTTTTGCCTTTCTTTTAAACCAAGCCATGAAGCTAAATTGTATTTAAATTAGGGTGTAAATTTATAAAGTATTTACATTATTTAGGTCTTCAAACGCTTTTTTTAAGCGTTCTACAAATGTTAATTCACATTTTCTTACCCAAACTCTTGGGTCATAATGCTTTTTGTTAGGCTCATCGGCCCCTTCTGGATTTCCTATCTGAGTTTTAAGGTAATCTTGTTTTTCTAAAATATAATCACGTGCACCTGAGGTGTAAGCAAACTGCATATCCGTATCGATATTCATTTTAATTACTCCGTAACCAATAGCCTCTCTAATTTCTTCTATGGTAGATCCAGATCCACCATGGAATACAAAATCAATGCTGTTTTGAGGAATGTTATATTTTTCTGAAATGAATTCTTGAGAGTTTTTAAGAATTTTAGGCGTTAATTTTACGTTACCTGGTTTATAAACGCCATGCACATTACCAAAAGCTGCAGCTACGGTAAATTGATCACTTACTTTAATAAGTTCTTCATAAGCGTAAGCTACTTCTTCGGGTTGGGTGTATAATTTAGAATCGTCAACATCGGTATTATCTACACCATCTTCTTCACCACCAGTAATTCCTAATTCAATTTCTAAGGTCATTCCCATTTTGCTCATGCGCTCTAAGTAGCTTTGACAAATGGCAATATTTTCTTCTAAAGGCTCTTCTGATAAGTCAATCATGTGTGAGCTGAACAAAGGCTTGCCTGTTTCTGCAAAGTGTTTTTCACTGGCATCTAAAAGGCCATCAATCCAAGGCAATAATTTTTTTGCACAGTGGTCCGTGTGAAGTATTACTGGCACCCCGTATAATTCTGCCATTTGGTGCACGTGTTTAGCACCAGCTATAGATCCTGCAATAGCGGCTTGTTGGTTATCATTTGACAGGCCTTTTCCTGCATTAAAAACAGCACCACCGTTTGAAAATTGAATAATGACAGGTGCATTTAATGCTGCAGCAGTTTCTAGAACACCATTAATTGAACTGGAACCAATAACATTAACAGCTGGTAATGCAAATTGTTTGGCTTTGGCCAACTTAAAAATTTCTTGAACGTCTTTTCCTGTGGCTACACCAGGAGTGATATTATGAGCCATACTAAATTAGTTTTAGAGTTAGAATTAAGTTGTCAAAAGTAATAAAATATGATGACCTAAGGTAACGATTTGTAAGTATTTTGATTACAGGATTTTGAGGGTTAAAACGGATAGTTAATCCCTATGTTATAGACGGCGTTCCCAAAGTTGTAATTTTTAAACCAGCGGTCGTTTAAAGGGTAATAAGGTTCATAGGTTTTAAACCCAATATCGCCTCTAAATACAAAAAAGCCAAAATCGTAACGCAAACCAAATCCACTACCAATGGCAATATCTTTTAAGGAATCAAAGCCATTAAAGACAGCTTTAGGATCATCAACATTATCAAAAACATTCCAAATGTTTCCAGCATCTATAAATAAAGCGGCATTTAAATCGCCAAATAAATTAAAACGGTGTTCAAGACTGAAATGTAACTTAAAGTTGGCTTCGTTAAACTCGTCCAGTGATCTGGTGCTTCCTGGTCCCAGGTTATAGGCTGTCCAAGCACGGTTATCGTTAGGTCCACCTGAGAAGAAACTCTTTGTAAAAGGAATACTGTTGGAGTTCCCATAAGGAATGGCTATACCTGCGTAACTGCGCCAGGCTAATGTGTTACCAAAACCTAAATCCCAATACTTGACAAAATCAAGTTCGGTTTTAGCAAACTGTGAGAATACAATTTCAAAAATCTCATAATTATTATTATCGTTTTTTGGGGTATTAAATAAATTGGACGCTGCAGCTAAAACATTACCAGCTAATTCAATTTTATAACGGAATAGGGTAAGGTTATTACTAAAATTATTTTCTTTTCTGATGACTGAGCTGAAACTGGATGAAACTATGATGTTGTTTTCTGTAAGGCGGTCTTTGCGTTCATTAATATTATTAACTTCTTTATAATCTGAATCTGAAGGTGTTAGTGATGTGTTTCCAGTTAATACATTATTGATGAATGCATTGGCACCATCTGGATAACCCAGGCTTTCGTCATCTTCAATATAGTCTATAGATTGAGCAATGTCATTAAGCTCGTCATAGGAGTTTTGATAAACCCCAAAATAGTTGTCGATATTTAGATTTTTTACAAACTGCATGTTTATAAAATCATAACTATTATTGATACGTTCTTTGGGACGCCATTGGTAATTGAGTATGCCGTTTAATGTCCGTTTATCCAAACCAATATTAAGCTGACTGGTGGCACTGAGACTTATCCTAGAGGTTGGTGTCATGCGTTTGGGAATGATGCGTTCTGTATTAAAAGGGAAAAACAATCTAGGAATTGTAAGTTTGATATCCCCACCAAATTCTGTAATATCAAAAAACTGGTCTTTGGTATTGGAAGCATCTTTTGAAGCGCCAATGGATCCGATTAAGGAAAACTCAAGGGTTTCGGCACCTTTAAAAACATTTCGTGCTTTTAGTCCGGTATTAAAGGCAAGACCAATAGTTTGAATATTGCTCTGTGTTACGTCCAGACCTAAATTATAATCAAAGCGTTTTCTGGGTGAAAGAAAAATATTAGCAGTTAGGGTGGTGTCGTTTTCTGTTTCTTCGTAAACAATGTTGGGGTATTTAAACGTATTTAACTGAGATAAATACTTGTACGTATTGACGCGGTCACTATCCTTATAAAGTTGATTTTTCTTGATGAATATGGCATCGGAAAGCGTTTTGGTTTTATACCTGAGTTTATCGGTGCTTAGAAAATTGATATCGTTAAATGAAGTACGGTCTTTAATAGGTTTGTTAGGCACTTTGAAATCGTAATCGCTGTAAACATTAACATTTTTGATGGTGTAGGTTTTAAAAGGGATACTGTATATGGTATCCATGGTTTTTACAGATCTATTTTTGATTAAAATATCGGCATTGACTTTGTGATCAAGATCGAGGGTATCAAATTCAAAAGTGACGTATTGTTCCTCAAAATGGTAGACGCCCTTGTTTTTTAGCTCTGAAGTGATTCTGCTGCGTTCTTTAAGGATGTCAATTTTATCGTATTGTGTACCAGCTTTGATGTAGGCGTTGGATTTGGTGAGGTTATACAGTGAGTCAATGACGGGTGATCTGATGATGGTTTGCACCTTGTCATAAATATAGGGTTCACCACGATTTACATAATAAGAAACACTTCCTTTTTGTTTGTTTTCAGTGACTGAATAATTAACCTTATTATCAAACCAGCCTTTGGTGTAAAAATACTTTTGAAGTAATTTGGATGATCTTTCAGCTTCTATATTTTGAAAGACCACAGGTTTTTCTCCAGACCGTTTTAGCCAGGCGTTGAGTTTTTGTTTTGAGAGTACATAACTGTTGTATTGTTTTACGGATAATAAGTTTTTAAGACCGTCTTTGGGGTGGTCGGGATTATTGTATTTCTGACTCAAAACACTGTCTAAATTTTCACGAGCACTGTTATAAATATGAAGTCTAACAGGGATTCCTAAAATTTTCTCGTTTGGTTTTTGATACAGAAGTTTGTAGATATATTCGTTGTTGTTTTTAACAGAATCTACATAAATACTATTTTTTACGAGTAAGACCTCATTATTTTCAACCCGTTTTAGCACATTGCAAGAGGTTAATAATCCCAATAAAAAAAGGGTGCAAAGCACTTGTCGCCAGGAGGATTTTAAGAATGTAAATGAGATTAGCAAAGTGTTCTAAAACAATTTCGAAATGTTTATATAACGTAAAATTAGGACAAAAAATATTACTTTGTCGCATAATTTCATAACAAAGGTAAATACATTTCAATGATATCTAGAAACCAGGTCAAATTAATACAAAGCTTGTCTCAAAAAAAATACCGTCAAAATCATGAATTATTTGTTGTTGAGGGGGTGAAAGGTGTTCAAGAGTTTCTAAAGTCGTCTTTTTTACTTCATAGTCTTTATACTACCGATCCCTCAATATTTGATTCCTCCAATGATGTTATAGTAATAAATGATGACACTTTAAAAAAAATAAGCACCCTAAAAACACCAAACAAAGTGGTCGCTATTTTTAAAATGCCAAAACCTAAGCCAATCAAGGAGGAAAAGTTAATTGTTGCGCTTGATGCTGTTAATGATCCTGGTAATTTGGGAAC
The DNA here is from genome assembly GCA_042091495.1 of Bacteroidota bacterium. GTDB lineage: Bacteria > Bacteroidota > Bacteroidia > Flavobacteriales > Flavobacteriaceae > JBELHJ01. The sequence continues at coordinate 7,928 of JBELHJ010000052.1, read as the reverse complement.
CATAATAAGACTGTGTGATTGGTTTGGTATTCAAGAATTGGTTTGTAGTCAGCAAACGGTAGATTGTTATAACACTAAAGTTGTGCAGGCTACCATGGGGTCTTTAACCCGAGTGAATATTAATTATGTGGATTTACCAGAGTTTTTATTACAAACTCAATTAGCTGTTTTTGGCACCTACATGGATGGTGACAACATATATAAATTAGCGCTTCCTGAGTCTGGAATTTTGGTTATGGGAAATGAAGCCAATGGTATTTCTGATACTGTTTCTAAAATAGTAACGAGTCGATTAGCTATTCCTAGGTTTGGTGCGCTTAAATCTACAGAAAGCCTTAACGTAGCAACAGCCACAGCTATTCTATTAAGTGAGTTTAAACGGTAGTTTATTGAAAGGTAAAATTGAGAAAGATCCCACGAGTTTTCATGTGTGAAATTGAACCCGTCCAAGGACTGTCTGCTTCGTTATCTCTGATTAATTCATCGTTGATGGCAAATACTCCGCGTAAAGAAGGTGAAAACTTAAACCACTCGAAATAAAAATCGATACCAAAACCCATCTCATAAAAAGACATGATTTTTTTCGTTCTGAATTCCCCAGAATTGTTATCGTTTGGATTGTCTTCATTGCTAGATAAATTAACAGCAGTAGACAAACCTCCAATAATGAATGGCTTGAAATTATTAAGGCGTTTAGTAGAGACTTTTAATAACAAAGGAAAATGGACATAAGTAGATTTGATATCTCTAACCAGATCCTTGGGTTGGGGAGGTGTACTAGGATCAAAAAAACTCTCGTTGTATTGTAATTCACGTTGAGTTATGATTAATCCAGGCTCAAGTCTTAAGTCCAAGTAATCGTTAATACGCAGGTTGGATAAAAGCCCTACATTGAAACCGCCAGATGAGGTCACTAAAATATCGTCTTCAACACCGGCTTCGTAATCAAATTCAAAATCGTAGTTATTCATACCCAGATAAAAGCCCCAAGAAATCAATGGTTTGTCAAAGTTTTCGTTGTTAAGAATCTTTTCTTTAGAAAATAACTGTGCAAAACATTGACCGCTCAGTAGCAAAGCTGTTACGATGATTAAAAGGTGTCTCATATTAAGCTTTTGATGCTTTGTAAATGGTTGCTGATCCAAAGGTTTGTGGTAAATGGGTCACCTCTATAAACCCCACTTTGCGTAAAATATTGTTTAGGGCTTCACCGTGAGGAAAAATATTCGCCGATTCTGAAAGGTAACTGTAGGCTTGTTTGTCTTTAGAGAATAATTTACCAATTAAAGGCATAAGGTATTTGGTGTAGATACTATAGCCTTGTTTGTATGGGAATTTGCTCGGCACTGAGGTTTCTAAAATCACGAAAGTGCCTTTAGGTTTTAGTGTTCTGAGAATTTCTGAAAGCCCTTTTTCAAGATTTTCAAAATTACGAACGCCAAAAGCCACGGTTATGGCATCAAAACTACTAGTTTCAAAAGGAAGCGCTTCAGAGTCGCCAACGACCATGGAAACGGTGTTGTTAAGATGTTTAGCCGCTACTTTTTCACGACCTACCTCTAGCATGCCTTTGCTGATGTCTAATCCAATAATTTCTGTGGCTCCGGTTTCTGAAAGCTGTATAGCAAGGTCTCCAGTACCTGTAGCAATATCCAATACACGTTGTGGTGTATTTTGTTTAACAAGTGCTACAACTTTTTTGCGCCATTTGATATCTATCCCAAAGGAAATCACCCTGTTTAAACCATCATATTCTTTAGAGATGGTATCAAACATTTTGGTAACCTGGTCTTTTTTGGAAAGGGTACTGTTTTTGTATGGATTAACTTTGGATGACATGCAATTTTTTTTTTGCAAATATAAGATATCCAATATTTTTTGTGCATTTTTTTACAAGTGGATATCATTTATGCTTCTTTGGGCAAACATTTTAATTTGTGCTATATTTGTACTACCATTTAATTATATATAAATGAAGATAATTATTGCGGGAGCGGGTGAAGTTGGGTTTCATCTAGCCAAACTGCTCTCCTACGAATCTCAGGAAATCACTCTTATTGATTGTGATAAAGAGAATCTTACCTACGCGAGTACCCATTTAGATATCAGAGTAATCAAGGGCGATGCCACTTCAATAGCTACACTTAAAGAAGCACGTATTGATACCTCGGACTTATTTATTGGCGTAACTTCTTCTGAAACTATAAATATTACTGCTAGTGTTCTAGCGAAACAGTTAGGAGCTAAGCAGACCATTGCCAGGATTTCTAATTCTGAATTTATTACGGAGCAAGCAGAACTGGGCTTTACAAAATTTGGTATTGATGAGCTGATTTCTCCTGAGTTTTTGGCTTCGTCTGAAATACAGTTATTACTGGAGCAGTATGCCTTTAACGACAGCTATGAGTTTGAAGATGGTGCATTAACCATGTTAAGTTTAAAGTTGTCAAGAAATGCTGCTTTTGTAGGCAAGACGGTTAAAGAAGCTGCTGAGGTCTTTCCAGAGTTACACTTCGTACCTATAGCCATTCAGCGTTATGGCACACAATATACCATCATCCCAAGAGGTAACACGCCGTTTCTTGAAGGCGATAAAGTTATTTTTATGACCTCCAAAGGCGGTGATGAAGAGCTCATTACGCTGTCAGGTAAATCCGTTGGAGATATTAAAAATATCATGATTTTAGGTGGGGGTAATATCGGTTCAAAAACAGCTAAAGATCTATGTGACACCAAATTTGATGTCAAGCTTATTGAAGAAGATCGAAAAGTAGCTGTGGATTTGGCTGAGACTCTTCCTAATGTTTTGGTAATTAATGGTGATGGTCGTAATTCCGAATTATTAGAAGAAGAGAATATTAGAGAAATGGACGCCTTTATTGCGGTGACTAAAAGCTCTGAAACCAATATCATGTCTTGTTTAATGGCAAAATCATGTGGGGTTAAAAAAACGATGGCTTTAGTTGAAAATATGGATTATTTCAAACTGTCACACTCCATTGGTATAGATTCATTGATAAATAAAAAACTCTTGGCCGCTAACAGTATTTTTAGATACATACGAAAAGGAGATGTGGTGGCCATGACTAAGTTGAGTAATATGAATGCCGAACTTTTAGAGTTTATTGTTCATTCAAAATCTAAAATTTGTAATAAGTATATCAAAGACGTTGATTTTCCAGCATCTGCAATTATTGGAGGCGTAATTAGAAATGGCGAAGGTATTATTGCACTAGGAGATTTTAAAATACAATCGGGAGATCGCGTTGTTGTTTGTAGCCTATTAAAAACCATATCTAAAGTAGAAACGCTTTTTAATTAGTCTTATGAAGTTAAACTACAAAATGATATGGCACTTTTTTGGACTTTTATTCCTCTTTAATGGCGGATTTATGCTTATTGCCGCTTTAGTGAGTTTTATTTGTAAAGACGGGGTAAGTGTAGATATGGCTTTATCTGGTTTGATGGTGTTATTGTTAGGTGTTGTTACTATGGTGGCTACTAAAAATCACACCAAAGAATTGTCGAAAAAAGATGGTTATATTGTGGTAGCACTGGGTTGGTTGATTATGTCCTTATCAGGAACCTTACCTTATTTAATTACAGAGTCTATTCCCCGATTTACAGATGCTTTTTTTGAAACCATGTCTGGATATACCACGACGGGTGCTTCTATACTTAACGATATAGAAGCTGTACCAAAAGGGGTGTTGTTTTGGCGTAGTCTTACCCACTGGATAGGAGGTATGGGAATTATTGTTTTGGCGGTTGCTATTTTACCGCTACTTGGTATCGGAGGAATGCAGTTATTTGCGGCTGAAGCACCAGGTCCTGACTCTGATAAATTACATCCCAGAATTACAGATACCGCTAAGCGCTTGTGGTTAATTTATGTAGGTTACACTGCCGCTGAGACTTTGTTACTTAATTTAGCTGGTATGTCATTTTTTGATGCCATAAACCATTCTATGAGTACCTTATCTACAGGTGGTTTTTCTACTAAAAATGGTAGTTTAGCGCATTGGAATGGACAGCCTTTGATTCAGTATATCGTTATTGTATTCATGTTTTTAGCTGGGACTAACTTTGTATTAAGTTACTATATGTTTAAGGGTAATTTTACACGTATAGTGAAAGACGAAGAGTTTAAATTATACGCTAAATTCATATTAGTATTTACAGTTATTGCTGCCTCAGTAGTTTATTACGTCGCTGATATAGATGCAAGCAGTATTAATTATCCTATGTCATGGGGTCCAGGTGAAAGCGCATTAAGACATGGCTTATTTCAAGTATTAGCTATTGTAACTACCACAGGGTTTGTGTCTGCAGATTTTACCATGTGGAGTCCTTTTCTAGTGGTGTTTTTCTTTGGATTGATGTTTTTAGGGGGTTCCGCAGGAAGTACAGCTGGTGGTATAAAAGTGGTACGCCATTTGGTTTTAATAAAAAATGGGTTTCTGGAGTTTAAAAGGGCCTTGCATCCTAATGCTATTATACCGGTGCGCTATAATAATAAAGCTATAGACGGTAATATTGTTTTCAATATTTTGGGCTTTTTTATCCTATACATGCTATCATTCATTATAGGAGCCTTAGTATTTTCCATGTTTAATATTGACTACGAATCTGCCATTGGTTTGTCTGCATCTTCCCTAGGGAATGTAGGGCCTGCACTTGGAGATTTTGGACCTGTAAACAACTACAGTGCTTTACCCGATTTGGCAAAGTGGTGGTCTGCCTTTTTAATGTTAATTGGGCGATTGGAATTGTTTACGGTATTGGTGTTGCTTACCCCATTCTTTTGGAAAAAAGTATAAAAAAAGCCACTACAAGCGTGGCTTAAAATTTAATATGATGTCAATTAAATTAGCTCAAAACCGCTTCAATACGCTTTAGGGCTTCTTTAATTTGCTCTTGTGAGGCAGCATAAGAAATTCTGATACAATTAGGCTCCCCGAAAGCGTCACCCGTTACTGTAGCTACATGCGCTTCTTCTAATAAAAGCATTGAAAAATCTGTAGCGTTACTTATAAGCTTGCCTTTGATTGTTTTTCCAAAATAGGCTGAAATGTCTGGGAACACATAAAACGCACCTTCTGGTGTGTTGGCTTTGAAACCATCTATTTTAGAAATTAAATCCAGAATCAGAGTACGTCTTTCTTTGAACTCATCAATCATATATTTAACGCGCACAGGCGATTCGTTTAAAGCCGTGATGACAGCTCTTTGTGCTATACAGTTTGCACCACTAGTGACTTGACCTTGTAATTTATTACATGCTCTAGCAATCCAATCTGGTGCTCCAATATACCCAATACGCCATCCAGTCATTGCAAATGCTTTAGCAACACCATTAACCGTAATAGTTCTGTTGTACATGTCTTCAAATTCTGCCATACTGGTATGACCTGATCCAAAATTAATGTGCTCATAAATTTCATCAGACACGACATAGATATCGGGGTACTTTTGCAATACATCTGCAAGCGCTCTTAGTTCTGCTTTACTGTATACCGATCCACTTGGATTACAAGGTGAACTGTACCAAATCATTTTGGTGTTGGGTGTGATAGCAGCTTCCAATTCTTCAGGAGTTATTTTGAAATCATTTTCAATAGATGTTTTGACTTCAACGGGTGTTCCTTCAGCTAATTTTACAATTTCAGCATAGCTAACCCAATAAGGACAAGGTAAAATAACTTCATCGCCCTTATTAAGCATTACTAAAGCAACATTTGCCAATGCTTGTTTAGCTCCTGTAGAAACTACAATTTGAGGTAAAGTGTAACTTAGGTTGTTATCCCTTTTAAATTTTGTGATAACCGCTTCTTTAAGTTCAACATAACCATCAACCGGTGTGTAACTGTTGTAATCATCATTAATAGCTTGGATGGCAGCATCTTTAATGTAGTTTGGTGTATTAAAGTCTGGCTCTCCCAAACTTAGGCCAATTACATCAATTCCTTCTGATCTAAGTTCTCGCGCCTTCGCAGCCATTGCTAACGTTTGTGATGTTGAAAGGCTGTTGATTCTGTCTGATAACTGATTCATCGTTTTTTTATAAAATGTTATGCTTGAATTGCGGGATTGATTCCCATTTGTTTTAGGTGTTTGAAGTGGGCAATAATAGCTTTACGTGTGGATTTGTATTCGTTGTAAGGCAAATTAAATTCTTTAGCTGTACGTTTCACAATTTCACTAATTTTCTTGTAGTGGACATGACTGATATTAGGGAAGATGTGATGTTCCACTTGATGGTTAAGGCCACCTGTGAACCAGTTTACAAGCCAATTATTTTTTCCAAAATTGACGGTAGTTTTAAGTTGGTGAATGGCCCAGGTATTTTTCATTTTACCGTTAGTTTCAGGCATTGGCATTTCTGCATCATCCATTACATGTGCTAATTGAAAAGTGACACTTAATATGAGCCCAGCTACATAATGCATAATGAGAAATCCTAATAAAATTTTCCACCAGGCAAAGTCTAAGATTAGCATGGGTATTACAATCCAAATACAAACGTATATTAGTTTTGAAATCACAAGTTTACTCCAGTTTTTAAATGGTGAAGGCATTTTACCATATGAAAGTTTACGTTTCATATAACGTTTCATTTGTAACCAGTCTGTTGTAATTGCCCAGTTTATAGTTAGTAAGCCATACAAAAAAATGGAATAGTAATGTTGAAATTTATGGTGTTTTTGCCATCTCGTGTGTTTTGAAAACCTAAGAATTCTTCCAGCTTCAAGATCTTCGTCATGACCATGAATATTGGTGTAGGTGTGGTGCAATACGTTGTGTTGTACTTTCCAATTGTAAACATTACCCGCCAGTATGTAAATACTACTACCCATTAAACGGTTAACCCAATCTTTATTTGAAAACGAACCATGGTTGCCATCATGCATAACATTCATTCCAACACCAGCCATACCGATACCCATTACAACGGTTAAAAGAAGTTGAAGCCAGCCCGGAATATCTAACGTTAATATTAAAAAATACGGACTGAGAAAAAGTGTAAACATCACAATGGTCTTTACCCAAAGTTTCCAATTACCTGTTCTTTTAATTTTATTTTCCTTAAAGTAGGCATTAACTCTACCATTTAAAGTTTTAAAAAATTTGGCCGAATCTTTTCTCGAAAAACTGATGTTTTGACTTCTCATATAACTTTATAAAACGTATTGTTACATTGCTGACAAATATATAGAATTATTATTTCTATATCTTTAAGTAAAGGGCTGTTTATCTGTGTAAAAACTATATTTTTGCAAAAACTTTTGAAATTTATGGAGCTCATCTTAAAATACTTCCCTGATTTAACAAAACAACAAATTGAACAATTTGAGAAGTTAGAGACTTTGTATCAAGATTGGAACTTGAAAATTAATGTAGTTTCTAGAAAAGACATCGATGAGCTTTATCTAAGACACGTTTTACATGCTCTGGGAATTGCGAAAGTGATGCGTTTTAAACCTGGCAGTTCAATTATGGATGTAGGAACTGGAGGCGGTTTCCCAGGGATACCATTAGCCATTTTACATCCCGAGTGCCAGTTTCATTTGGTTGATAGTATTGCCAAAAAAATTAAGGTTGTTGATGAGGTTGTGACAGGTGCAGGTTTAACTAATGTTAAAACCAGCCATTCTAGAGTGGAAGACATAAACGAAACTTATGATTTTATTGTAAGTAGAGCCGTAGCCGCTATGCCAACCTTTGTAAGGTGGGTTAAAGGTAAGATAAAACGCCCACAACATCATGAATTGAAAAATGGCATTTTATATCTTAAAGGAGGTGACTTAAGTGATGAATTAGAGTCATACTCGAATGCCACAATTTATCATCTGAAATCTTATTATGATGAAGGTTTTTTTGACACTAAAAAAGTGGTTCATCTCCCATTAAAATTTAAATAATAAAAA
>JBELHJ010000051.1:0-16278 GCA_042091495.1 Bacteroidota bacterium | reverse complement strand
TTTTGTATGAATGACCAAAAACCATACAATAAACCTTTAGAGGATTTAAAAAAACTATTGAAGAACTCATGTAGAAGTAGATTTTCTACTAAAATAAGAAAAAATGCGAAAAAATAGATTAAAAGTTATTATTTATCGATAAAATACACTACTTCTTTTGTTAAATCGCTTTTATTTTCAACAAATAACATATGGCCTCCTTTTAAAATTTTAATATCAATTTCATTCTTGGGAATACCTTTAGCAACATCTAATACATTTAAAACGGGATCATTAGTACCTAAGACAACTAACTTTTCCCCTTTGAAAGCCAACAATGTATCTAATCTGGATTTTCTTAATTTCATCCCCTCTTGTGCTGCAATTAATCCTTGTAAGGTAGTAGATGAAGCTTTTAGCTTTATTTTATTTATCTCATTTTCAAATAAAGTTCTGCTTTCAAAAGAAAACAAATTTGAAACTGCCATTGAAATAAAAACATCTTTACTTTTCTTTATAGCTAAAATTGCTCTATTTCTATTATTTATTCGGTCTAAACTATCTGGGTGAGGTGTAGAATTAATCAAACAGATATGGGTCATTTTGGGAGTAGTAATCTCAATCATGGCCAAAGCTACATAACCTCCCATTGAATGGCCAAAAACTTTGTATTGTTTAATTCCTAAATAATCAATAAGATTTGTAACCATAAGTGCCATTTCTTCCATGGTATGGACATAGGCAAAAGATTGGGTTTTACCATGTCCAAATAAATCTATTATAATACACCTGTTTTTATGAGCTATTTTTTTACAAAGCTCATCCCAAATAGAATGTTCTTCCATGTAACCATGCAAAAAAACAGAAACATCTCCCTCACCAAAATCTTTATAAAAGACATCAATTCCTTTATAATTATAAACCATAGATTATGAATTCATAAGATCTTCTATTTCTTCCGCTTCTATTGGAATATTTTCCATCAGATTCAGAGGTTCTCCTTGCTCCAGAACAACTACATTATCCTCTAACCGAATCCCAAACCCTTCCTCTGGAATGTAAATTCCTGGCTCAACAGTAAATACCATATTAGATGTAATAGGCTCGTGAATTAATCCATAGTCATGAGTATCTAATCCTAAGTGATGAGATGTTCCATGCATAAAATACTTTTTGTATGCAGGCCAGTCTGGATTTTCATTTTGTATGTCGGATTTATCTAAAAGTTTTAATTTAACTAACTGATCTGTCATAATCTTACCAACTTCAATATGGTAATCAGTCCATAAAACACCAGGAACAAGTAATTTTGTTGCTTCTTTTTTAACATGATTTACAGCTTCATATACTGCCTTTTGTCTTTTCGTAAAACGCCCAGAAACAGGAATGGTTCTAGACATGTCACTTGAGTAATTTGCATACTCTGCTGCAACATCAAACAAAATTAAATCACCGGCCTTACACTGTTTGTTGTTTTCAATATAATGAAGCACATTAGCATTATTCCCAGAAGCTATGATTGGAGTGTACGCAAATCCTTTAGATTTATTGTTTAAAAATTCATGAATAAATTCTGCTTCTATGTTATACTCCCAAACACCTGGCTTTACAAATCCAAGAACTCTTCTAAATCCTTTGTCTGTAATATTACATGCATTTTGAATTAAATCTATTTCAATTTGATCTTTTACTGAGCGTAATCTTTGTAAAATAGGATTGCTTTTTTCTGTTTTATGTGCTGGATATTTAGCTGTTAACCATTTTACATACCTTGCTTCACGAGTTTCAGTTTCGACATTAGCTCTGTAATGTTCATTTGTATTAATATAAACTGTATCACATTGTGTCATTAATTCAAACATGATTTTTTCCATGTCTTTCAGCCAATAAACTGTTTTAATTCCAGAAGTTTCATATGCAGCTTGCTTTGTCAATTTAGCGCCCTCCCAAATAGCAATATGGTCGTTAGTTTCTTTTAAAAACAAAACTTCTCTGTGCTTCTCAACAGGACAATCTGGAAATAAGACCAAAATACTCTCTTCTTGATCAACGCCACTTAAATAAAATATATCGCGATGTTGTTCAAACGGCAATGTACTGTCAGCACTTATGGGATAAATGTCATTAGAATTAAAGACTGCTATGCTAGAGGGCTTCATAGAAGCTGTAAAATTCTTTCTGTTTTTTATAAATAACTCATTAGGAATTCTATCATATTTCATAATGCATAAATTTAAGAAGTCGATATGTTTCACTAATTTGTGACCACAGATCTACAAATTAAAACAATTTAACAATGATACGTTTTTTTATCTTATCGCAACTTGTATTTATCATCTCAATTTTCAATTCAATGGCACAAGTTAAAGCCACTACGGAATTAGAATTAAAAAGATATTTACAAGAAAAACTAGAAATGAAAAAAAGCTCATTATTAAAAAACTTGAGTGTAAAAAATATTGGTCCTTCAATTATGAGTGGTCGAGTTACGGCTATTGATGTAAACCCCAAATCAACTAAGGAATTTTATGTTGCCTATGCTAGTGGGGGGTTATGGTACACTAATAACAATGGCACGTCATTTAAACCCGTTATGGATAATGCTGAAACTATTAACATTGGAGATATTGAAGTTGATTGGAAGAACCAGGTCATTTGGGTTGGCACAGGAGAACATAATTCCTCCAGATCTTCTTATTCTGGAACTGGAATTTTAAAAAGTACTGATCTAGGAAAAACATGGATAAATTCTGGCCTAAATGACTCCCATCACATCGGTAAAATAATTATTAACCCACAAAACGCTAATGAAGTAATTATTGGATCAACAGGGCACTTGTATTCAAACAGTAAGCAAAGAGGTATTTTTAAATCCACAGATAATGGAGCTTCTTGGACTAACACACTATTTATTGATGACTCAACGGGAATAATTGACATAAAAGTAAGCCCAGACAATCCTAATATTCTTTTTGCGTCTTCGTGGAAAAAAGACAGAAAAGCCTGGGATTTTGTTGAAAACGGAAACGAGTCAGCCATTTATAAAAGTATTGATTTTGGAAATTCATGGGTTAGAATCACAAATGAAAAAAACGGTTTTCCTTCTAATACTAGCGTGGGAAGAATTGGATTGAGTGTATTCAACCAAAATATAATTTACGCCGTAGTTGATAACCAAAATAGAAGACCTAAAAAGAAAGAAGTAAAAGAAGAGCTTAAAAAAGAAGATTTTAAAAAAATAACTAAAGAACAACTCCTTAAAATTGATACTTCAAAGCTTAATTCATTTCTAACTGCTAATAACTTTGAAAAAAAATACGATGCCAAATCAATCAAAGATTTAGTTTCCAAAGAAGAAATTAACCCTTCAGATTTATATACCTATTTAAACGAAGCTAATGCTGAGCTTTTTGACACCCCTGTAATTGGTGCTGAGGTTTATAAGAGTTCCGATGGAGGTAATAGTTGGCAAAAAACTAATCAAGACTTTATTAATGACACTTATTACAGTTACGGCTATTATTTTGGTGAAATTACAGTTGATCCTTCAAATGAAAATATAATCTATGTTATGGGTGTACCTTTATTAAAGTCTACTGACAGTGGTAAAACCTTTAATGCTATCAATAAAGAAAACGTTCATGCTGATCACCATGTGCTGTGGGTAAATCCTAATGATAGTAATCACATTATAAATGGTAATGATGGCGGAATAAATATGTCTTTCGATGGAGGAGAACATTGGCAAAAATTGAATCAACCTAAGGTTGGACAATTTTATACTATTAATGTGGATCTAAAAACACCTTACAATGTTTATGGTGGCCTTCAAGACAATGGTGTTTGGATGGCTAAAAATAATACTATTGAAAATAAAGCCTGGGAACAAAATGGAAGACACCCTTGGAGAAGTATCATGGGCGGGGATGGAATGCAAATACAAATTGATAATAGAAATCCCGGTACAATTATAACGGGCTACCAATTTGGGAATTATTATAGATTAGATCTTGATAATAATAAAAGAACTAGTATCAAACCAAAGCATAAACTAGGGGAAGCGCCACTAAGATTCAATTGGCAAACACCTATATTGCTATCATCCCATAATCAAGACATTCTTTATCTAGGTTCAAATAAATTGCATCGTTCCTTCGATCAAGGAGACCATTGGGAAACGATCAGTAATGACCTTACTAAAGACACCTTGAAAGGTAATGTGCCATATGGGACCATAAGTTGTATTAGTGAAAGCCCGTTGAAATTTGGAGTTATAGTAACTGGCTCAGATGATGGTTTAATCCATCTTACCAAAGACTCTGGAGTGTCTTGGAAAGAAATAAGTAGTTCGTTACCCAAAGACCTTTGGGTTTCAAAAGTTATAGCTTCAAAACACAAACCTTCTAGAATTTATGCCTGCCTTAATGGGTATCGATGGGATCATTTTGAATCCTATATTTATGTATCTGAAGACTTCGGAGAAACCTGGAATAGAATTAACAACAATTTACCAAATGCACCGGTAAATACCATTATTGAGGACTCTATTGATGAATCTTTATTGTTTTGTGGTACTGATAATGGATTGTACGCATCATTTAATTTTGGCCAAAACTGGCAAAGTATAGACCAAAAAATGCCAAATGTAGCAGTTCATGATCTTGTTATTCAACCAGTAGAAAAAGATTTGATAATTGCCACGCACGGACGAAGTATTTACAAATTAAATATTAGTGCATTGCAAAATTTTGATACCAATCAAAAAGGAGAAAAAATATTTAAAATTAACCCAGTTAAACACTCTAAAAACTGGGGTAACTCATGGAGTCATTGGCAAAAACCTAATACCCCTGAAGTGAATTTTATAGTTTATAGTCCAAAGGATCAAACCTTAAATTTTAAAGTAACTGAGGAAAATAAAAAAGGTACTCTATTCAACTTTACTCAAACTGTTTATAAAGGTTTTAACGAAGTTAAATATGACTTAACAAGAAACATAAATTCAAAAAAGAAAAATCAAACTGAAATAAAAATTGCTAAAAATGGAAAAACATATTTAGAACCAGGAACTTATTTGTTTTCTACTCTAAATAGTGACGTGTTTTTTGAAATAAATTAACTACAAATTATACAATCAAAACCCTTTTATCTTTAATGATTCTAAATAAGTGAATATCCTAAAGTGGCATTGCTAAAATAAGCGCTGTAGGTTACCTTTGCTTGAAATTTTTAATAAAAATTAAATGAACGGAATTTTAAATTCTTCAATAGGAAGAAAACTCGCTATGGCGCTCTCAGCTATGTTTTTAATGTTTTTCTTATTGCAGCACTTTGCTATCAATATAACTTCTGTTTTTAGCCCCGACCTTTTCAATGAACTATCTCATTTTATGGGAACTAATCCTGTAGTACAATTTGCACTACAACCCATTTTAATCTTTGGTGTTATTTTTCACTTTGTTATGGGATTTATTTTAGAGTTAAAAAACAAAAAAGCTACATCTATAAAATATGCTAAGGACAATGGATCAGCAAACTCAAGTTGGGTGTCTAGAAACATGATCTACAGTGGTCTCGCTATTCTGGCATTTATGTTACTTCACTTTATTGATTTTTGGATTCCAGAATTAAACACAAAATACATAATTGGTGACTCTTCAGGATTATTGGCTAATGGAGAATTCAGATACTTTGAGGAGCTAGTTCATAAATTTGAAAACCCTCTGCGTGTTGGAGCCTATGTTGTTGCATTTATATTCCTTGCACTTCATCTTTTACATGGCTTTAATTCTGCATTTCAGTCGGTTGGTCAAAACAACAAATATACTAGAGGCCTAAAAAGTTTTGGGAAATTTTATGCTATTGGCATTCCTTTAGGATTCGTTTTTGTAGCACTTTTTCACCATTTTGTAAATCATTAATACAACACTTCAAAAGAATATGGCTTTAGATAATAAAATACCAAAAGGACCACTTTCAGAGAAGTGGACTAATCATAAAAACTCTATTAACCTTGTTAATCCTGCTAACAAAAGAAACATAGATGTGATTGTAGTAGGAACTGGATTAGCAGGTGGATCTGCAGCTGCAACCCTAGCAGAATTAGGTTATAATGTTAAGGCATTTTGCTTTCAGGATTCGCCAAGAAGAGCACACTCTATTGCAGCTCAAGGGGGAATCAATGCAGCAAAAAACTATCAAGGAGATGGCGATTCTACTTATAGATTATTTTACGATACCGTAAAAGGTGGAGATTATAGATCTAGAGAAGCTAACGTGTATCGTTTGGCTGAAGTCTCAACTAATATTATTGATCAATGTGTTGCACAAGGTGTACCATTTGCTCGTGAATACGGAGGATTACTTGACAACCGCTCTTTCGGAGGTGTGCTCGTTTCAAGAACTTTTTATGCCAAAGGTCAAACAGGACAGCAGTTACTTCTTGGAGCCTACTCAGCAATGAATAGACAAATTGGTAGAGGTAAAATCAAAATGTACAATAGGCATGAAATGCTAGATGTTGTTATTATTGATGGGAAAGCAAGAGGTATTATAGCTCGTAACCTAGTCACTGGAGAAATTGAAAGACATTCCGCTCATGCAGTTGTTTTAGGTACTGGTGGATATGGCAATGTGTTTTTCTTATCAACGAATGCCATGGGGAGTAATGTGACTGCAGCATGGAAAGCACATAAAAAGGGGGCTTACTTTGCAAACCCTTGTTACACTCAAATACATCCTACATGTATTCCTGTTTCTGGAGACCATCAATCTAAATTAACGCTGATGTCAGAATCTTTAAGAAATGATGGGCGTATTTGGGTTCCTAAAAATCTTGAAGATGTAAAAGCTATTCGTGAAGGTAATTTAAAACCAACTCAGATTGCTGAAGAGGATCGAGATTACTATTTAGAAAGACGTTACCCTGCTTTTGGAAACTTAGTCCCAAGAGATGTAGCATCTAGAGCTGCAAAAGAACGTTGTGATGCTGGTTACGGCATTAACAAAACAGGTGAAGCTGTTTACTTAGATTTTGCAGCAGCAATTGAACGCTATGGGAAAGAACAAGCCCATGTTAAAGGACTGGATGAGAATGACAGTAAATTAGTAAATGAGCTTGGTACCGAAATTGTTAAAAATAAATATGGGAATCTTTTTCAAATGTATGAGAAAATTGTAGATGAAAACCCATATGAAACTCCTATGATGATTTATCCAGCCGTTCACTACACTATGGGTGGACTTTGGGTAGATTATAATTTAATGACAAATGTTCCTGGTCTATTTGCCATTGGGGAAGCAAATTTCTCAGATCATGGAGCAAACAGACTTGGTGCATCTGCTCTAATGCAAGGACTTGCCGATGGTTATTTTGTGTTACCATACACTATTGGTGATTACCTTTCAAATGATATTAGAACTGGAGCTTTAAGTACAGATTCTCCAGAATTTGAAGCTGCAGAACAACAAGTTAAGGACAGCTTGAATAAATTCGTTAACAATGATGGACAGCAACCTGTAGATTATTTCCACAGAAAACTTGGGAAGATTATGTGGAATAAAGTTGGTATGGCTAGAAATAAAGAAGGTTTAGAAGAAGCTATTCAGGAAATAAAAGCATTGAGGGAAGATTTCTATAAAAACGTAAGAGTCCCAGGTTCTCAAAATGAATTCAATGAAGAGCTTGCAAAAGCTGGGCGTGTTGCAGATTTCCTAGAATTAGGAGAACTTTTCGCCAAAGATGCGCTTCAACGTGAGGAATCTTGTGGAGGCCATTTCAGAGAAGAATTCCAAACTAAAGAAGGGGAAGCATTAAGAGATGCTAAATTCCAATATGTATCAGCATGGGAATACAAAGGTGAACCTAGCGATGCAGTGCTTCATAAAGAAGAATTAGAATACGAAAACATTGAAGTAAAAGAACGTAGTTACAAATAATTAAAGGAAAGCTATGAATTTAACACTTAAAATTTGGCGTCAAAAGAATGCAAATGATACAGGCGCTATTGTAGATTATAAAATCAGTGATGTTTCTCCTGATATGTCTTTCCTTGAAATGTTAGATGTATTGAATGATCAACTCATATCGAAAGGAGATGAACCTGTGGCTTTTGATCACGATTGTAGAGAGGGCATCTGCGGATCTTGTTCTTTGTATATTAATGGAGAAGCCCACGGCCCAGACAGAGGAGTTACAACCTGTCAACTTCATATGAGAATGTTCAATGATGGTGATACTATTTTTATTGAACCTTTTAGAGCTTCTGCTTTTCCTGTAATAAAAGATTTAGTTGTTGATAGAAGTGCCTTTGACCGTATTCAACATGCCGGTGGGTTTATTTCTGTAAATACGTCAGGTAATACCATAGATGCTAATGCAATTCCTGTAAACAAACACGATGCTGATAGTGCTTTTGATGCTGCTACTTGTATTGGGTGTGGAGCCTGTGTTGCTTCATGTAAAAACTCTTCAGCAATGTTATTTGTTGGTGCAAAAGTCTCTCAATATGCATTGTTGCCTCAAGGACAAGTAGAGGCTACAGATAGGGTATTAAACATGGTAAAACAAATGGATGAAGAAGGGTTTGGTAATTGTACCAATACTGGAGCTTGTGAAGTTGAATGCCCTAAAGGTATTTCATTAGAAAATATTGCCAGAATGAATTCAGAATTCATCAAAGCGAGTTTAAAGGGATAAAGTTTATTGTAATAAAAAAAAGCCTGTTTTCAAAAACAGGCTTTTTTTATTTAATATATAATTGAATTAAGCTTCAAAAGGTACAACAGACACATAAGATTTGTTGTTTCTTTTCTTTTCAAACTTAACAATTCCGTCAACCTTAGCGTGTAAAGTGTGATCTTTACCAGCATATACATTCTCACCTGGATTGTGAGCTGTTCCTCTTTGTCTAACGATAATGTTACCAGCTATTGCTGCTTGACCTCCAAAAATCTTAACGCCTAAACGTTTCGATTCTGATTCTCTACCGTTTTTCGAACTACCGACTCCTTTTTTGTGTGCCATTTTATTTCGATTTTATTTTGTTTAACTTAATGCAGCGATTAGTTCAGCTTTTTTCATTGAAGAAAATCCTGAAATCTCTTTAGCTTTTGCTAACTCTCTTAATTCTGCTACCGTCATACTAGATAAATCTTTAGATTCTTCAGTTTTAACAGTTTTCTTAGCAGGTTCAGCTTTAGTTTTTTTAGTTTTTGTAGTTCCTGAAGCAGAAATTGATTGAATTACAATTTCAGTTAAAGATTGTCGGTGACCATTCTTAACACGGTATCCCTTACGTCTTTTCTTCTTGAAAACAACAACTTTATCACCTTTAAGGTGTTTAACGACTTTAGCTTCAACTTGAGCTCCGTCTATAGCTGGGGCGCCTACAGTTACATTGCTACCATCACTTAACAAAAGAACATTATCGAAAGATACTTTCTTTCCTTCTTCTGTTGCTAGACGGTTAACAAAAACTTTTTGGTCTTTTTCAACTTTGAATTGATGCCCTGCTATCTCTACAATTGCGTACATAGCGTAACGTTTTTATTAATTATTATAAAATGAGCGCAAATATAAGGCTAAATAATTAAAAAACAAATGCTTTTACTGATAAGCTGGAATATTGTAACTCTTTTTGAAAAGCTGCATGAATGCCAAGCTTAAAACAATAGTTGTGGCAAATCCCATGACAGCAACTACAAAGCAAACAATACCAATTCCCACGTTGTAGTCTCCTTTAAAAACACTTAGTAAATTATTTAAAAACATAGGCGATATTTCAGTTGCATAAAACAAGAAGAAAAAGGTAAACATGATGGTAGATATAAATCCTGTAATAAGGCTTACCGAAAACGCATTCAAAAAGGAGAAGTCTGGTCCATTTTGTTCTTTATATATCCTAACAACCTCAAATAAACCAAAAGCAGTAATAACAAAATTAAAAAGACTAAATATGGGTTTGGTATGAAGATTAAATATTGAGAGAGTTAAAAAGTAAAAAATAAGACATACACAGATACCAACTGCAAAACGGATAGGTAATATTAAATTTTTCATACGCATTTATTTGATTACACGTAAGTTACATATTAAAATAAAAGATATCTATCTTTTAGGATAGTTTTAAGACTAAATCCGTTATTTAACACATTAAAAACGCTTAAATTCGCAATACTATTAGTAAGTTTTATGCATAAAATTGTAACAAAACATATGATAATTTTACTTATAGCATGACTGCTTTTAAAACCTATTGTTAATTCTAATTTAAAAATGAAAAAAAGATTATTTACATTTTGCATTTTGGCTTTAGCGCTCTCAGCTTCATTTGGCCAAAAAATTGATTTTGAAGAATACGACCTTGAAAATGGACTACACGTGATCTTACATCAAGACAATACGGCTCCTGTTGTGATTACCTCTGTGATGTATGATGTTGGTGGAAAAGATGGGGACCGAAGTCGAACTGGGTTCGCTCATTTTTTTGAGCATCTCCTTTTCGAAGGATCTGAAAACATTGAACGTGGGGAGTTCATGAAAATTATTCCTGCTAACGGAGGAACCTTTAATGCCAATACTTCTCAGGATAGAACATACTACTATGAAATCTTCCCGTCTAACAAACTAGAGCTTGGATTGTGGCTGGAGTCTGAAAGAATGTTACATCCTGTAATTGATCAGATTGGAGTTGATACTCAAAATGAAGTGGTTAAAGAAGAGAAGCGCCAGAGTTATGACGCGCCTTACGGTAAACTTTTAGAAACTATTGGTGAAAATCTTTTCGACAAACATCCTTATCATGATCCTAATATTGGTAAAATGGAGCATTTAGATGCTGCCACTTTAGATGAGTTTAATGCCTATTTTAATAAATATTACGGTCCTAATAATGCCGTTCTTATTGTAGCTGGAGACATTGATAAATCGGAAACCAAAAAAATGATTGAGGATTATTTTGGAGCTGTTAAACCAAGGCCAAAGTTCACAAGAAACTTCCCTCAAGAAGCACCTATTACAGAAACTAAAAAAGTTAATGCTTACGACCCTAATATTCAAATACCTGCAATAATAGCCGCATACAGATTGCCAGGGCAAGCTACAAGAGACTCTTATGTGTTAGATATGATTTCGTCATACTTAAGTGGTGGTAAAAGTTCTGTATTATACAAGAAAATTGTTGACGATCAAAAACAGGCTTTACAAGTCGCTGCTGTTAATTTAGGCCAAGTAGACTATAATATATTTGCCTTGTTTGCTTTGCCTCAAGGAGAGGTAGAGTTAGATGTTATACTAGAAGAAATGGATGAAGAGATTGCTATAATGCAAAATGAGTTAATTTCTGAAAGAGATTATGAAAAATTAATGAATCAATTTGAAAACCGATTTGTTAATTCTAATTCTAGTGTTGAAGGTATAGCAAGCTCACTTGCTACTTACCATTTACTATACGGCGATGCTAATTTAATTAATACGCAATTGGAACTTTACAGTTCTATTACTAGAGAAGAAATTAGAGATGTTGCTAAAAAATACCTAAGTCCTAATCAACGTGTTGAAATCAAGTACTTACCAAAAAAAGATGAAAACTAAGATGAAAACAATACATATCAAACTTATAGCTATTATTGGTTTTGCATTTTTTACTTTGCAAACTAATGCTCAAATAGATCGTTCTAAAATGCCAACTCCTGGTCCTGAACCAGAAATAAACTTGGAAAAGCCAACCGAGTTTAAATTAAAAAATGGAATTACCGTTTTAGTTGTAGAAAACAATAAACTTCCGCGTGTTTCATATCAATTAAGTATTGATAATAAACCATACGTTGAAGGGGACAAAGCTGGTGTTGCTAGTTTACTTTCTTCCATGCTTGGTAACGGTACAACTTCTATTTCAAAAGAAGATTTCAATGAAGAAGTTGATTTTCTAGGTGCGAATATAAATTTTGGATCTAGTGGAGGTTTTGGAAGTGGTCTCGTTAAATATAGCGATCGTATCGTTGAATTAATGGCAGATGCCACCATGAATCCTCTATTAACTGAAGAAGAATTTAATAAAGAAAAAGATAAACTTATTGAAAGCTTAAAGGCCGATGAAAAAAGTGTTGATGCTGCTTCTAGTCGCGTAGTTAGTGCTTTAGCCTACGGTAAAGACCACGCATTTGGTGAGTTTGTTACCGAAGAAACCGTTAACAATGTAACTTTTCAAGACGTAAAAGACTTTTATAAATTAAGGTTTGCACCAAACAATGCATACATTGTTGTCATAGGTGATATTGATGTTAAAACAGCCAAAAAACAATTAAAGAAATTTTTTGGAAAATGGGAGAAAGTTGAAAATCTACCATCTCTTGAAGATCCAAAATTGACTCCAAACGTAACAGCTACTGAAATTAATTTTGTGGATATGCCTAATGCTACACAATCTAGTATATCTGTAACAAACAACGTAGATCTAAAACAAAATAGCCCAGATTATTTTGCCGCACTAATGGCCAATAACATCCTTGGTGGTGGTGGAGAAGGTTACCTTTTCAAAAATCTTAGAGAAGATAAAGCTTATACTTATGGAGCCTATTCAAGTTTAAGAGCAAGCCGTTATGGTGTGTCTCGATTCAATGCTAGCGCTAAAGTAAGAAATGCAGTTACGGATAGTGCCGTTGTTGAATTCTTAAAAGAGATTAAACGTATTAGAACAGAACCTGTAAATGAAGTAACGCTTAAAAATGCTAAAACCAAATACGTTGGAAATTTTGTAATGGCCTTAGAACGTCCTCAAACTATTGCTAATTATGCGCTTAACATAAAAAGAAACAATTTACCAGAAGACTATTATTCTAAGTATTTAGAAAATATTAATAATGTTTCTGTTGAGGACGTAAATCAAGCTGCCAAAAAGTATATGAGTCTGGATCAATCTAGAATTGTAATTGTTGGTAAGGGTAGTGAAGTTCTTGAAAACCTTTCAAAAACTGGAATCCCTATTAGTTATTACACTAAGTATGCCGATCCTACTGAAAAACCTAAGCAAAAAGCGCTTGCAGCAGATATTACTGTAAAATCTGTAATTGACAACTATTTCAATGCCATTGGAGGTTATGAAAATGCCAAAAAAGTAGCTTCTGTAACAGCAAGCTATAATACCGAGATCCAAGGTATGGCTCTAAATATGAAAACTTATCAAATGCAGCCTAAAAACTTTAAAATGGAAATGTCTATGATGGGTAATGTAATGCAAAAACAAGTGTTTAATGGTTCTGCTGGTTACACAGAAGCACAAGGGCAAAAAATGCCAATGGGTGAAGATGAGTTAACTAAAATGAAAAACAGCTCACAGCCTTTTGAAGAATTTGGCATTCTTGAGACCGGAACATTGTCTGGCATTGAAGAGGTTAATGGTTCCTCTGCATACGTAATAAAAGTTAACGAAAACGAAACTAACTATTATGATGTAGAAACGGGATTAAAAGTTAGAAAATTAACTACAACAAACGCTCCTAACGGAAATGTAATGGAACAGCCTGTTGACTACAGTGAATATAAAGCTGTAAACGGTGTTAAATTTCCTTACAATATGAAAATGAAAATGGGACCAATGAATATTGAATTAAAAGCTGAAAAAGTTGAAGTCAATTCAAATTTAACAGCGAACGATTTTGAGTAGCCTTATCCTGAAAAGCATACTAAACCCAAGATATTATCTTGGGTTTTTTTATGACCTTCTTTGAGATAAATAAACGCCAATTAAAATTATAAAAGCGGCTAAAAACTGGAGAAAACTAAACTTTTCACCATCTATTACCCCCCAAAAAACGGATACTAAAGGAATTAAATACGCTACAGAAGAAGCAAATACAGGTGATGAAATCTGTACCAATCTGTTAAAAAATACTTTGGATAAGGCCGTGCCAAAAATGGCTAGTAAACTTATATAGCCAAACGATGGCCAAAAGTTAGTATGCTCTAAAACTGAACTTGAAAAAAAATCTGAAGCATACAATACTATCAAAGCAGGTAGTGCAATAACGACGTAGTTACCAGATGCAATGGTTAAAGGCTTTACATCTTGCAAATACTTTTTTATCATATTAATATTAGCTGCATACATTAGAGAAGATATTATTATAAATCCCGCATAAAAATAATTTTGGTTAGGATTTAATGACGCCCCTTTTAATATGAGTAAAGCAGTACCCGTAAACCCCACTAAAACGCCATACAATTGCCGTTTACTAGATTGGATTCCAAAAATGATGAGACCCAATAAAATAGTATACAAGGGTACCATTGAATTTATGATAGCCGTAACAGAACTATCTATTTGAGTCTCTGCAATTGCAAAGAAAAACGCAGGAAAAAAAGACCCTACAAAACCTGTGATTGCAATCCATTTCCATTTATGAATAGGAATTTCTTTCAGTCCTTTAAAACCTGCCGTAATCAAAATTACAGCAGTTAAAACAGTGCGTAATGCACCAAGCTGAAGTGGACTAAACCCTAACAAAGACTTCTTAATCAATATAAAAGAACTACCCCATATTAGTGATAGTATAACGAGAAGAATCCACTTATTGTTATTCACAACTTTTTTTTGCAAAGGTGAGAAATTATATCAAATATATAATTGCTTCCGCAATTCAATATTGGAATAATAATTATCTTTGTCTTCTAATTTTTTAAATTATGAATGCTTTAAAAACGGTTTTAACCCTATTAATATTATTTACAATTTCTGCTTGTAAACAACCCCAGCCTAAAGTCATAACAGTCGCCACTGAAAACACTACTAATGACAAAAATATTGAGAATAAAAACACCAATGCCTCATATACTAAAAGTGAGTTTAACATTGAAGGTATGACCTGTGCTATGGGGTGTGCTAAAACCATTGAAAATAAATTAGCAAATACCAATGGCGTAAAGGCTGTAACTGTAGACTTTGAAAAAACTTTAGCTACCATAGAGTTTGATCCTGCCTTAATAAACGAAGCTTTAATTTCTGAAACCGTATCAAAAGTTGGTGCTGTTTACACCGTAAAAAACTTTAAAACATTAAACTAAAAAAAGCCTCGTTTGAGGCTTTTTTTTGTGATATTAAAACACGTTAATTATTTCTCTATTTTAGAAATTCTATTTTCCAATTCTAAGAACTTTTTCTTGTACAATGCTAACTCAGATTCCACAGCTTTTAACTTATTAAGTTCATGTTGTTGCTCTTTAATGGCATTAATTAAAACAGGAATTAATCCTTGATAATTTACAGACAATATCTCATTGGATTCTGATACCAATTCTGGAAACACTTTCTGTACATCTTGTGCTAGAACGCCTATGTTTGTCTTGTTATTCTTATCTCTATTCATGGTATAGCTTTTACCATCTATAGTTAGTACCTTTGCTAAAGTACTGCCTAACGAAATGATATTAGATTTTAATCTGGCATCAGAGTTAATATTTAAATTTCCAGCTAGTGTGGTATCTCCGTTAAATAACACCGTAAAAGCATCAGATCTTACTACTTCACCAACTTCACCATCATAATAGCCATTTCCAATTACAAAGGCTCTATTATCTAGACTCCAAGCCGTAGCATCTGCGTTAGCATCTGCAGTATTAGCAGTACCAATAGCTGTGGTATTAAAACCATCTGCTAGAGCATTGTTACCAATTGCAAAACTATTATCTGCAGTAGCCTCAGAGAACAACCCAAAAGCCTGGGAGTAAATACCAGAAGCAATATTATTTTCACCAATAGCCATGGATCCTCTTGCAGTAGCTAAATTATCTGTACCTATTGTAAATGCTTTTATTCCAGTGGATGCATTATTATTACCAATTACAAAAGAATAATTACCAGAAGCTTCATTTAAATACGTTGGTGTAGTAACTCCAGTATAATCAAATTGATTCCCTATGGCTACAGCATAAGCTCCACTAGCAGTATTGCTTGGTGATTGAATACCTGTGCCATTAGAATTGAAACTCAAAGGCGTATTAGTAAGCTGAGAACCGTCTCCAATAAAAGCAGGGGCGGTTACATTACCTGCAATGGTTGTGGTGCCGTCAAACAGTATTGTAACCGCATCTGAGGGATCACTATAACCAAGAGCCCCTTCAACACCTCCATTACCAATAACAAAGGCTCTATTTGAAAAAGAAAAAACTTCTTTGCTGGCATTTTCAACACCAGTACTATTATAACCAATAGCGAAGGTTCCATAAGCATCTGCCTTAACACGGTCTCCAATAGCGTATGAGACTGTAGCGTCAGCCGTAGTTTGATATCCCAAGGCCATTGA
>JBELHJ010000050.1:0-16314 GCA_042091495.1 Bacteroidota bacterium | reverse complement strand
CCAATAAATTAGATAATCCCAAGTCTTGATATGTCCTTATTTCGTTCTATAAATTTCTTAGCGGTGTGTATTGTTTTTGTTAACTCAATGCATGCTCAAAATACAGAAGCCATTCAAAGGCCAAATATTTTATTTATAATGACTGATGATCATGCGGTTAAGGCTATAAGTGCCTATGATGGGCAATTAAATACTACCCCAAACATTGACCGCATTGCAAACGAAGGCGTAAAAATAAACACTGGATTTGTGACAAACTCCATTTGTGCTCCCAGCCGTGCCGTTATGTTAACAGGGAAACACAGTCACATCAATGGAAAAACCAATAATATATATCCTTTTAATTGGGATCAAGATAACGTTGCCAAACAATTACAAAAAGGAGGTTATGAAACAGCGCTTATAGGAAAAATTCATTTAAAAGGGAAACCACAAGGATTTGATTATTACAATGTGCTACCCGGACAAGGCCACTACTATAACCCTGATTTTATTGAAAATGGTAAAAAAGTGCAGTATCCTGGTTATGTGACTCAAATAACAACAGACTTGACTCTAGACTGGTTAAAAAATAAACGCAATCCTGAAAAACCATTTCTGTTACTGTGTCATCAAAAAGCACCTCATCGAACCTGGATGCCAGAACCCGAACATTTTAAAACGTTTGCTAATAAAAACTTTCCAATGCCTGAAACTTTTTATGATGATTTTGAGGGACGCCCTGCAGCAAAGACTCATAAAATGGGTATTGTAAATGATATGGATTGGGTTTATGACCTGAAACTTTTAGACGATGAAGATGAAATACCTAGCAGATACAGAAATGGTGCTAAAAGAAATACAGGGCGTATGACCGCAGCACAACGCGCTGTTTGGGACAATCATTATGATCCCATTATTAAATCGTTTAAAACACAACAACTAAGTGATGCGGCATTGAACCAATGGAAATACAACAGGTATCTTCAAGACTACTTAGCAACTGTGCAATCTGTAGATGATAGTGTAGGTGAAATCCTGGATTATTTAGAAGCTAACAACTTAGACAAAAACACCATAGTCATTTACACTTCAGATCAGGGATTTTATCTTGGTGAACACGGATGGTTTGATAAACGATTTATGTATGAGGAGTCTTTAAGAACACCTATGCTTATTAAATATCCCAAAGAAATCCCCGCGGGATCAGCGTGTAATGCATTAATTCAAAATCTGGATTTTGCGCCATCATTTTTGGATTATGCTGGGATTAAAATCCCCGAAGATATTCAAGGCCTATCGTTTAGAGCTGTTTTAAGCCAAAATAGCAATTCATGGCGTGATGCTATATTTTACAGTTACTACGAACACCCTTCAGAACATCATGTAAACAGACACTATGGTATAAGAACCAATCGCTATAAATTAATTCACTTTTATTACGACCAAGATTACTGGGAACTTTACGACTTAAAAAAAGATCCTCATGAACTTGAGAATCTTTATAATCGTAATAAATACAAGAAAATTCAAACCAATTTACACCATCAATTAAACGTATTAAGAAGCGACTATAAAGACAGTGACGCCTTAAATACAGCTATGATTAAAAACTTCAATAATTATAAGGCTAACAAAAAAAAGAATAAGAAATCTTAACCAATTATTTCAACAAACTAAAATGTGTGTCTGGTAAATTTCTCAGTGTTTCTGCAGCTTGCTCTGCGGTAATATCACGTTGTGGATCTGCAAACATCTCATAACCCACCATAAACTTTTTAACGGTTGCCGACCTTAATAAAGGGGGATAAAAAGACATGTGAAAATGCCACGCCTCGTGAGACTTACCATCGGTTGGAGCCTGATGAATTCCAGCAGAGTAAGGAAAACTTACATTAAATAAATTATCAAGCTTAATCGTGGTACGTCTCAAAATATTAGCATACGCCACTTTCTCGGCGTCACTAAGTTCTAGAATTGAAGCCATTTTACGCTTAGGTACAATCATCAATTCATAAGGCCATACCGCCCAGTACGGCACTAATGTTATAAAATGTTCATTTTCGATAACTATGCGTTCGTCATGAGCAATCTCTTCATGAAGATACTGTTCTAACAAACTTTGATCATGTGTATTGTAATAGGCTTCAAAATTATCCGTCTTTTTTTGTATTTCTCCAGGAATGGTATACTGCGCCCAAATTTGTCCATGCGGGTGGGGATTACTACACCCCATTATAGCACCCTTATTTTCAAAAATTTGAACATTATTAATATTAGGCTTTGCACCTAACAGTTCATATTCTTTTTGCCATAATGAGATGACTTTAACAATATCTACTTCATCCATTACGGGTAATGTAAATGCGTGGTTAGGTGAAAAACAAACCACCTTACAAATCCCTGTTTCTGTGTGTGCTTTTAGAAGACCCTCTTCATAACTTTCGTGTGGACCATCTGAAGGAATTAAAGCCGCAAAATCATTCGTAAAACTGAAAGGCTCTGTATATTTAGGGTTTACCTCGCCATTGGCTCTGGTATTTCCAGGGCATAAATAGCAATCGGGGTCATAACTTGGCCTCTCATTTGTTGGAATGGATTCTTGTTTTCCTTGCCAAGGCCGTTTTGTGCGATGTGGAGAAACTAAGATCCATTCTCCAGTTAAAATATTATAGCGTTTATGTGGGGCTTCTTTAATACTCATGGATAATATTTTGAAGTACCATTACTTAATGACACTTTATAGGTTTCTAAATTAAGGTCTGGGAATTGTTTTTTGTAAGCCGTTTTAGCTGCATTCGTAAAATTATCTGTAAAATCTGAATGTACCAGATTAATAGTACAACCTCCGAAACCGCCACCCATCATTCTTGAACCTATAACGGCCTCATCGTCTTTTGAAAATTCAACGAGAAAATCAAGCTCTTCACAACTCACCTCATAAAGTTCGCTAAGTCCTTTATGGGTCTCATACATTAAAGCCCCTAACTTAAAAATATCATCATCTAAAATAGCCTGTTTAGCATCAAGAACTCTTTGATTTTCTTGAATCACGTATAGTACTCTTTTATAAACCTTATCTGATAAAACTACTTTGTTTTGTTCTAAATCTAGCTCAGTGACTGATCTTAATGCATCAATTTTAAGACCAGATGCTTTTAATTTTGAAACCCCCTCATAACACTGCTCTTGTCTATTATTGTAATCGCCATCAAGTAAACTATGAGAAACTCCAGTGTTAAGTAAAACCAATTCGTAAGGCGCAATATTTAAAGGTAAACTTTGATACTGCAACGTTTTACAATCCAAAAACAAAAGCTTGTCTTTTTCACCCATTACTGAGGCAAATTGATCCATGATTCCGCATTGTGTACCTACAAAATTTCGCTCAGCATGATAGGCAATATCTATGATTACTCGTTTAGAAAAACCCAGATCAAACAATTCGTTTAAAGCCGTAGCCAAACCACATTCTAATGCTGCAGAGGAACTCATTCCCGAACCAACAGGAAGAGTGCTGCTAATTTCACAATGAAAGGGCCCTAAATTACTAGTAAGCTTTTGTATCTCAGAAACCACGCCAAGGACATAATTCACCCAAGATGATTCATTGTGTTTCAGTTCATGCAAATAAAAACTGGTTTTAGCTTTGAAGTCTTTAGCTTCAACGGTACATAGGTCTGAAGTTTTATTTTTGGAAATTTTAAATTGTATACTCTTGTCTACAGCTGCAGGCATTGCATAACCATCATTGTAATCTGTATGCTCTCCAATAAGATTTATTCTTCCTGGAGCATTAACATAAATGATATGATCTGTAGTAGATTTAGTCATAGTTGGATTCATAAAGTAAAAATGGTCTTTAAATGTAAAAATAACATTTATTATTGAGATAATCTAGATATTTTTAATGTTTTTTAAAAAACAAAAGAACTTAGTTATTGAAAATCAGTGGCTTAAAACTTTGTAGTGGTTGATATACTTATCTCTATCCAATACCATTAAATGTGAATACTTTATGAAATCACCTTTACTCTAAAATAAATTCATCAAGAAACGTCCAGGTTTTAGCCCCTTTAATGACCTGACTGTTTATTAATTTTTTATCGGGCATAATTCCAAATCCTTCAATATAAACTTTTACAAACTGTCCAGTAATACCATTTAACGCCATCTTAAAATTAACATGCCTTTCATCAGAAGGTTGAATTATTTTTGACTTATTAAACAACAATTTATGGTCCGCAGAATAAACCTCAACACGAACAGACCTTGGCGCATAAATCCAATTCCCTTTGGCATTATTAAACCTTGTTTTAAAAACCTGTAATTCTTTTGGCTCATTTAATTGTAAATCCACAAAAACATCTGTGCCTTGAAAACCAAGCCATTGTTTATCTTTAAATCGTTCACTATCTCCCAAAATACCATCTACTAAAGATTTATAGCCCGATCCTTTGTATTTTTTATTTGGTTTTGGAGCAATTTCAACTTTAGCACCAAATGCCTTACTTAATGTTACCGTCTCTTCATATTCACTGTCTTTTATTTTCCCTGAAGCATTGAAAGAAGCTGCTTTTAAATGCATATCGCCGTTAACTGCAACAGGTTTGGTGTAGACCTTGGATTCTTCATTCGGAGGAGTTCCATCTGTTGTATAATGCACAGGAAAATCAGAATAATTATTAAGTGAAATAGTCATTTTCTCCTTGAAATTCACTTGTCCCTCAACTTTATAAAGGTGATTAGCGTGATTGAATTCCATCACTTCGAGTCTTTGAAAAAATGAGTCTACACGACTTTGAAAATCTTTAAAATCTCGATCTTTTTCATTAAGCCAAACCACTTCACTTAAGGCCAATAATCTAGGGTAAACCATATACTCAACATGAGATGACTCTGGCATATACTCGGTCCATACACAAGCTTGAGCCCCCTTAATTAATTGAGATTGCGCTTTTGTAAGCTGCTCTGGAATAGGGTTAAACATATACACTTTTTTTAATGGTAAAAACCCTCCAATAGCTAAAGGTTCTGATGCACTTCTTGACTGATAATGGTCTAAATAACAAAACTGGTTAGGGGCAACAACTGCTGGGTTTCCTATTTTAGCTGCTTCTATAGCACCATTAAAACCTCGCCATGACATTACTGTAGCATTTGGTGCCAACCCTCCTTCAAGAATCTCATCCCAACCAATGATTTGTCTTCCTTTTGAATTTAAATAAGCTTCCATTCTTGATATAAAGTAACTCTGTAATTCATGAGTATCCTTGAGGCCTTTCGATTTGATTAACGCTTGGCAAAATACAGAGTTTTCCCATTCTTCCTTTGGCGCTTCGTCACCACCAATATGAATGTATACGCTTGGAAATAAGCTTATAACCTCATCTAATACATCCTCTAAAAATTTAAATGTGGTCTCTGTTGGACAAAAAATATGCTTCTCAACACCCCACTTTTCTCTCACTTTAAAAGGCCCTTCAGAACAACTTAACTCTGGGTAAGCAGCAATGGCAGCCATGGAATGCCCTGGCATTTCAATTTCTGGAATAATAGTGATTTGGCGAGCATCAGCATAAGCCACAATTTCTTTAATGTCTTCTTGAGTGTAAAATCCGCCATAGGGTTTGCCGTCATAAACCTCTGGCTTATTGCGCTTATGACCCACTAAAGTTTGTTTCCTTTGACTTCCTACTGAGGTAAGTTTTGGATATTTTTTTATCTCTATACGCCATCCTTGGTCATCTGTTAGATGCCAATGGAATGTATTCAATTTTAGCAATGCCATTGCATCCAATTGTTTTTTTATAAAAGCAACAGGAAACATATGCCTAGACACATCTAAATGCATACCACGATAAGAAAATACTGGAGCATCCTCAATATGCAAATATGACAAAGCCAACTGTTTTGCTTTGTAACTTCCATTTTCTAAAGCATTAGGCAAAAGCTGTCTTAGTGTTTGAACAGCATAGAAAGCCCCTTTAATTGTTGAAGCCTTTATGATTACACCGTTTTGATTGACATCTAAAACATAACCTTCTTCGTTTGTGATTGAAGTATCCTGTTTAAAAATAATGTCAGAACTATTAGTGGTCTTAGAAACTAAAAAGTTAGAGGACTTTAAATAGGATTCGAGGTATGAAACAACATCATCAAACAGTTCTGAGCTGTTAATTTTAATGTTTTGATTTAACACATAAACCCCATCATTAACCGTAAGCGATTTTACTTTAGGGATAAGTGTAATTGGTTCAGGCTCTTTTGGAGAGTTGACACAATTAAAAAACAACGATAAAACAAGTAAAAACGATAGGTTAATTCTCATGGGGGCTGAATAAATCCTAACATATTTCATAGGTAAATTATATTAAATTATAAAATAGGTTTTAAATGTAAAAATAACGTTTAATATAAACTAAATAATTCTTTATTTTTAAACTTGAATATTTTCACCTAAAATTTTAAAAACCAAAACTGAATGTTTTTAAATGCTAAAAAAAATTACTACACAATTCTTATAACAGCCCTTACTTTTTCAAATATTAGTTTGGCGCAACTTAAAATACAATCAAGACCATCACCAGAACGCATGGTAGCTAAATTATTGGATACCTCAAGCCATATAAAAGTAAGTAATATTAAATTTCATGGTAATCTTAATTCATGTGGCCTATTTCAATCTAATTTCAAATACTTAAATTTTCCTAAGGAAGGACTTATTCTCACCAATGGAAGTGTTGAAAAAGCTATTGGCCCCAACAATAATTCACAAACAAGTTCAGTGTCGGGTTATAACTACAATAGCACGTTTCAAAGAATTTCAAAAACACGAAATGTTTTTGATACAACACTTCTTGAATTTGACTTAATTCCAGAAAGTGATAAAATTGAATTAGAATATTGTTTTGCCTCAGAAGAGTATCCCGAATACATTAACAACCAATACAATGATATTTTTGTTTTCCTAATTTCTTCTTCTTTAGAAAACTTTCGCACCAAAAATTTAGCCATATTAGACGATAAAACACCTGTGAGTGTTAATAATATTAACCATAGGAATAATAAAAACTTATACCTTAAAAATGTACCATGGCAAAAAGCTAATATGAAGATTTATGACAAACAACGATCGCTTATTGAACTCTCCTACTACATTCAATATGATGGCCTTACTAAAACCCTTAAAGCCACAGCAGAGGTTAACCCCAATCAAAAATACCACTTCAAAATAGGGATTACAGATATCAGTGACAACGCCTATGACTCAGCGGTATTCATAAAAGCCCATTCATTAAAAAGTGTTTCAAGAATCTCTACAGCGCCTTTAAAAAGTAGTAGTGAATTAAGAAACCGTTTGTTTAGAATTAATGATGGCGAAAACATCAGTATTTCTGTAAACTTTGACCTGGATTCTTCAAATATTGCTGACTATAGTTCCATTGAACTTTTAAATGTTATTATTGACTATCTAAAAGAATACCCCTCCAAAAAAGTTAAAATTATTGGGCACACTGATAAACAAGGTGATGAAGTTTATAACCAAAATTTATCTGAAAAAAGAGCGCTGGGTGTCTATAATTATTTACAAACTCAAGGCATAAATGCTTTGAGAATGCAACATAGTGGTAAAGGAGAAACAAAACCTGCTTTTGAACAGGATGCAAAAAATAGACGTGTTGAATTTATATTTACATCAAAACTATAAGCAACCAAAAAACAATTACTATGGATAAATTATGTTTAGAATGTGGCGATAAGCTTTTTGGGAGAATTGATAAAAAATTCTGTAGTGATGCTTGTAGAAATGCTTTCAATAATAAAATAAATAAAGCCAGTAAAAACCTAATTAGAAACACCAATAATAGGCTAAGAAAAAACCATCGTATCCTTGAAGCATTAAACCCCAACAAAAAAACAAAAACTACCAGAGAAAAGCTTATTGAAAAAGGTTTTGACTTTAAGTACTTTACTAGTATTTATACTACACAAGCAGGCACACAATACTATTTTGTATATAACCAAGGTTATTTGCCATTAGAAAACAATTACTATGCGCTTGTTAAACGTGAAGATTAATTGATAGTTTACCAATTTTGAGCTTTCAAATGAAGTGCCGCTTTCAGAATATCTTTTTGGCTAATTTGACCAACCAATTTCCCGTCTTTAACAATAGGGAAACGCCTTCTTTTTGAGTTCAAAAATTTATTAGCCGCATCAAAAATATTCATATTACCATCTATGGTTTCAACATTTTTAGCCATATGACTTTCAACATTAGACTGTCCTACAGGCATATTGTAATAACGACTGTCACTAACTTGCTTTAAACAATCACCCTCAGAAATCACTCCTATAAGACGATGCTCGTGATCTACTACTGGAGCACCTGAAATGCGATACTGTATTAACTTTTCTATCACCTCAGAAACCGATTGTTCTGGGAAAAAAGTAATTAACTCTGTAGACATATAATCAGAAACCTTAAGATTAACTTCGGTTACTTGAGATTGGTGTTCTCTTCTGGACCCTTGAAAACTTTTTATTCCCATAATTTTAGTTATTAGTTTCATTAAATTAAATAAAATTTACACGGAAACCTAATACTTGAGAATACATTTTATAACTTTATGATTGAACGCTAACAGGTCTTGTATGTTAAAAAAAAGTATTGCTTTGGGCACTCTTGTGGTGGTGGCTTTAATTAGTATGTTTTCTCTTAGACCTCTATCTGACTCATACAATGACAAAGATTTAAATGCCTTTTCAATAGATAATGCATTGCAACACATAAATCAAATTGCAAACAGCCCTCATCATGCAAGCCATCCTAATCATGAAGCTGTAAAAAACTATATTTTAAGTTATCTAAACAAATTAGGTCTTGAAACTCAAATTCAAGAAGGCTTCAGCCATAATCCCAAATGGAAAAGTGTTGTTTACAATAAAAATATTCTGGTTAGAATCAAAGGAACTTCAAATACTAAAGCTTTAATGCTGCTTTCACATTATGACAGCAATCCGCATTCAGTGCCAGGAGCAAGTGATGCTGCAGTTGGAGTTGCAACAATCTTGGAAGGATTAAGAGCATATCTTCATCAAGAAAAAAAACCTAAAAATGACATAATTATCTTACTCACTGATAATGAGGAGTTGGGTTTAAACGGAGCACATTTATTCGTGAAAAACCATCCTTGGGCCAAAGACATTGGAGTTATACTTAATTTTGAAGCAAGAGGTACTACTGGTCCAAGTTATATGTTAATGGAGACTAACGGAGGAAACCAAAATCTATTAAACGGGTTTATTGAAGCCAATCCTCAGTACCCTGTTGCCAACTCATTAGCATACAGCATCTATAAAATGTTACCAAATGATACCGATTTAACACCCTTCAGAGCTATTGGTAATATTGACGGATTTAACTTTGCATTTATAGACAACCACTTTCATTATCATACCGCTTTAGATAATATTGATAATGTTGATCCCAAAGCAATTAAACACCAAGGCACCTATCTCATGCCATTGTTAAACTATTTTTCTGAAGCAGATTTAAGTGTTTTAAAATCTGAGAATAACGACGTTTACATTAACCTTCCATTTATTAAAATGGTTCACTATTCCTATTTATGGATTACACCAATGTGGATTTTGGCTTGCTTGATTTTTGTATTCTTGTTCTTATTTGGTTTGTATAAAAGACGAATTGTTTTTAAACAAGTCTGTCTGGGATTTATCCCACTGTTTTTAGTCGTTACATCTAATTTTATATTAGGGTATTACGGTTGGAAAATAATACAATATGTATACCCCCAGTACCAGGAAATTTTACACAACTTTCCATATAATGGCCATGACTATATTTGGGGTTTTGTTTTGTTAGCTACTCTGGTATGTTACATAATTTATAACTACTTCTTCAAAATTGGAAATACAGCCAGTCTATTGATTGCTCCTATTTTTTTATGGCTAATGCTAAACGGTTTAATTGCCTTTGAACTAAAAGGTGCTAGTTTTCTTATTCTTCCTGTTTATTTTGCGTTAATTATACTAGCATTATTGATTTCATTTAAGAAGATTAGAATAGAACTTACAACCGTATTAACTATTCCAATGATAGTAATTATGTTTCCTTTTTTAAAAATGTTTCCTGTTGGGCTTGGATTAAATAACATTGTTGCTAGTACAATTCTAGTGAGTTTAATGTTTTGTCTTAGTCTTGGATGGCTGTATTATTACAAAAAAAGAAATGCTATAACAGCAATTCTAGGAATATTATGTGCTGTTTTATTCATTTCTGCTCACGCTAAATCTAATTTTAATAAGGAGCGCCCTAAACCAAACAGTTTAGTTTATTTCTATAATAGTGATACTGATAAAGCCTATTGGATGTCTTATGATAAAATGCTTGATGGGTGGAACAGCCCTTATTTCAACAAAGAGAAAATAGTATCTGTTGATGAAACTGGTATAAAGACCCCTGGCAGCAAATACAACACACGATTTTATTACGCAGCAAAAGCCAATATCAAACCATTAAAGCCGTTGTTTTTTGAAAAATTAAGCGACACAATCGTTGGAAATGATAAGCGCGTAACGTGCATGATTGCTCCTCAAAGAAAAACTGATAAAATGGATATTTTTATTGACTCAAACCAACCAATCACCGCTATAAAAGCCAATGGTGTTTCCATTGAGCCGAAGGCATTTAAGGCTAATATGCCTCAAAAATTATTAAGTTTTTATGTAGCTGATAATAATGCCATTGAGTTAGTAATTGATTATAACAAAAATGATAATGCATCGCTCATAATATTTGAAATAGCTAACGATATTTTCTCAAATGATTTGTTCAAAATTAATGAAAGGCCCGCTCATATGATTCCTAAACCATTCGTCACAAATGATGCATCAATAATTAAAAAAACCTTTAAAATTGAATAAAAATATTGCGGTTTTAGGATGTGGGTGGCTAGGTGTCCCCCTTGCCAAAAAACTAATAGCATTGGGATATGTTGTTCATGGGAGTACGCAAACCCCATCCAAACTTTCGGCACTAAAATCAGAAGGAATTGTCCCCTTTTTAATTGGTTTAAATGAAACTCAAACTGAAGGTGATGTTAAAGCTTTTTTGAAAAACTGTCACGTGCTTATTATAAATATCCCTCCTGGGTTGAAACAGCATCCTCACACCAGTTTTGTAAATAAAATCAAATCCTTTTTATTTCATCTTGATAAGTTTAACATTAAAGTCATTTTTGTTAGCTCAACTTCAGTCTTTAAAGACACTCCAGAAATATCATGTTATGATGAATTTACCAAGCCCAACGGCAATTTAATGTCTGGTAAACAACTCGCCGAAACCGAAACATTACTGCTATCTAAACCCCATCTTAACACTAAAATTATTCGTTTTGGTGGTCTTTTTGGAGCAGGAAGACACCCTGCAAGCTTTCTAAGTAATAGGCCTCTAAAAAACCCTAACTCCCCTGTTAACCTTATACATTTAGAAGACTGTTTAGCACTCATTTTAAAAATTATCGATTTTAAAGGAGAACCATTTATTTTTCATGGAATCTATCCTAATCATCCTAAAAAAATGAACTATTATTCTGCCATTTGCGAGACTAAAAATATTGAACCACCTTTGGCAACTGATTATCCAAATGTTGGAAAAATTATAAATAGCGAGATCACATCTAAACTTCTAAATTTTAATTACAAAAACAACTTATTCGTAACACAATAATGAAAGCTTTTCATATTCTTATACTATTTATTATTTCTAATTTATCGCTTAATGGGCAAACAAATATGCAATTAATAAATTCTAGTGATGGCTATAAAAACATTTATGAAATTTTAAGCACCTACATTCAGATTAAATCAGAAAGTGGCAAAGAAAAAAATGCTGGTCTTTACTTTAGAAACCTTTGTGAAGCTAATCGATTAAATATTTACCCCATGGGGGAAACTGATGGAAACTTCAATTTTGCAGCTTCTCTTTTCCCTTTAGAAAGTAAAAAACCAAATATTATTTTATTAAATCATATTGACACCGTATCTGAAGGGCCATTGGAAAAATGGCAATACTCCCCTTATTCGGGAGAAATAACCGAGAAAGACGTATGGGGTCGCGGCGCCTTCGACAACAAAGGTGCGGCTGTTATGCAATTATTCAGTCTTTTAAATATTAAAGAAACTATTGGTAATTTTACTGCTAAATACAATATTACACTACTCTCAGTGTCATGTGAAGAAACCCAATGCCCAGGTGGAATCAGTTTTGTTATAGATAATTACCTTGACCTATTAAATCCTGTTTTAGTTTTAGGTGAAGGTCCTCCAGCTTTAAAAAACATAGTTAGTACAAAACCAGAACTAGAAATTTTTGGTATCTCTGTTGCCCAAAAAAGACCACTTTGGCTTGAATTGGAACTCCAAGTTAAATCCTCAGGGCATGGTGCTGTACCTCCACATCATTATGCCAACAAAGACATGGTTTTGGCACTAGATAACGTATTAAACAAAAAGGCTAAAATTATTTATGACGATTTAAATGTATCCCTCTTAAAACAGTTAGGAGAGTTAGAAAAAGGCATCAAAAAAACGGTATTAAAACACCCCAGACTTTTTAAATTTATAGTTAAATCAGAGATTAGAAAAACCCCAGAATTGTTAGCACTCTTCACAAACACAATTTCACTAACTAGAATTCATAACAACAACCAAACCATTAACAACATCCCTCAAAATGTAAAAGCTTATCTAGATTGCAGATTACTAGTGGGGCAAGATGAGAGTCTTTTTTTAGAGGATTTAAAAACTAAACTTAATAACCCAAACATAAACATAAGCATACTGAATCAAACACCTACCTACTTACCCACTGAAATATCTAATACATTTTATAAAAATTTGGAAGCTGCTATTATTAAAAATTTCCCTAATGCTCAAGTAATTTCGCTATTTACGCCAAATTTTAATGACACTACGCCTTTCCGAAATAAAGGCATTACAACACTAAGTAGTATCCCTATTTCTATGCCAAGAACTTTTTTAGAATGTGTTCATAATATTAACGAACGCATTCCAAAACAATGTCTAATAGAAGGTACAAATACTTATGTTACATTTTTAAATAACTGTTTTGAATCTATAAGATAGATATAAAAAAAAGCGGTTAAAAACCGCTTTTTTATTTTACCATATCCTAACACGCTCCTCAGGTTTTAGGTACATCCCGTCCCCTTCTTGTATATCAAATGCTTCATAAAAGGCATCTACATTTTTCAATGGCTGAATGGCTCTTGTAGTTCCCGGAGAATGCGGATCTGTTTTAATTTGAGTTCTTAATGCGTCTTCTCTAATTAAAGTTCTCCACACGGTAGCCCAAGACATAAAAAAACGTTGTTCTGGAGTAAATCCGTCAATGTTTTCAGGACGCCCATTCTTTTCGAAGTGAAGTTGTAATCCATCATAAGCCCCTAAAACACCTCCAAGATCACCAATATTTTCACCTAGCGTAAATGCGCCATTAATATGCACACTATCTAAAACTTCAATAGCACTATACTGTTCTGCTAAAAGCTTACCACGCTTTTCAAATTCTTCAAGATCGCCATCTATCCACCAATTATTGACATTTCCATTGGCATCAAAACGCGCTCCGGAATCGTCAAAGGCGTGAGAAATTTCATGACCAATTACAGCCCCAATACCACCATAATTAACAGCATCGTCAGCTAAATAATTATAAAAAGGAGGTTGTAAAATAGCTGCAGGAAATACAATCTCATTATTTAATGGGTTGAAATAGGCGTTAACAGTCTGTGGTGACATGCCCCACTCTTTTTTATTTACGGGCTGACCAATTTCAGCAATATTTTCTTCCATACTCCATTTAGAAACAGCAAGCATATTCTCTGCATAACTGTTACCTTCTTTTATCTCTAAGTCAGAATAATCTTTCCATTCATCTGGATAAGCAATTTTTACTGTAAACTTATCAAGCTTTTCAATTGCTTTTAATTTAGTCTCAGGAGACATCCAATCCAATTTTTCAATTCTAGCCTGGAAAGCTTCAATAACATTGGCAATCATATTTTTAGCTTTTTCTTTAGCCTCTGGAGGAAATTTAGCTTCAACATACAACTGCCCTATAGCTTCACCAACTGTATTATTAACAGTGCCTAAAGCACGCTCATCAGCTGGCCTCATTGCCATTTGACCTCGCAATTTTTTAGAATAAAATTCCCAACGCTCTTTTTCTAATGTTGTAGTTAAATAGCCTGCTGAACCATTTAATGTACTCCAAGTCATCAGTGTTTTAAGATCATCAATAGAAGTGATTTTGAAAAAATCATTTAAAGCGGCCATATATTTAGGCTGTGTTACAATAATCGTATCTAAACGCGTTTCAACGCCACTATCCTTTATAAATTTTTCCCAGTTAACTGATGGCGTCAAAGCACTTAGTGCACTTACTGACATAGGATTATTCAAATTCCTAATATCTCTTCGTTCAACTTTAGTTAATCTAGGTGACGCCAATGAAGTTTCCATTTCAAGAATTCTATTAGCTTTTTTAGCAGCATCTGCTTCACTTTCTCCAATGTATTGAAGCATTTTTGTGATGTAAGCAACGTAGCTAGTTCTATTCTCTTTTGACTTTTCGTCTTGATCTAAATAATAATCACGATCTGGTAATCCAAGTCCTCCAGGGCCAACATAAGCAGCATTAACGGCACTATTATTCAAGTCGGCAAAAGCAGACATGCCAAAGTATGGAGCATCAACACCTATAGTTTTTGCATACACATCCTGAAGATCATTTAATGTTTTGATTTCAGAGATAGCTGTCAAAAGAGGCTTTAAAGGACTAATCCCTGCTTCATTTCTAGAGATGGAATCTAACTCTGATTCAAAAACCAGTAAAGCTTTCTTTTGATCGGAACCCGCTTTGTAAGTTCCCAACTCTTTTGAAGTATTTATAATTTCAAGAACATCTTGGCGCGTTGATTTTCTCAAAACTCCAAAACCACCCCACCGGGTTTCATCATCTGGAATTTTTGTGTTTTTTGACCAAGAGCCATTAACATAATTATAAAAATCATCTTTTGGATTCACAGATGGATCCATGTTTTCTAGAACAATACCTGGTACAGTAGTGTTGGAAGCCATATCAGTGCCTTGATTTTTACAAGACACTAAACTAACTAAGCTTGCAGCAGAAATAACTGCAAACTGATGCATTCGTAATTTCATAATAATTTAAAATAGGTTGAGATTAAAAATAAGTATTTTAAATAAAGAACATTAGTTGTTTGCCTTATTTTAACAATTAATTTTCCATAGAAAACACCAATCAACTACTCCTTAAAGTCTATGTTGTAACTGTCGTATTCAAATTTTTTATTGAGTTGGTAATTCAAATTTGTCACAGACTCCATGTAAGACTTAACAACATCTAGACGTTCTTTTTTGGAAATAGACTTTAGCTTCAAAGTGCTATGCATTTTATAAATAAAAGAAGTAACCACTTTTGCTCTAGAAACAATACCATTAGTTTTAAAGCACAGAGGTATACTGTCATTAAATGGTTTCATCAACTTTGAAATTGATTTTAGATCTGACTCAAAAAAGGCCAAGTCTGCCTTATTTATAAAATCTGTTTGAGTTAAAATCTGATGATACGCTTTCCAACTTGAGAAAATTGAATCTTTAACGACCTGATCAAGAGGTTGTTTAACAACACCCAACGCGTTAATATCTTCTATTGTAATGGTTTGTGAATTACTTGTAAAATCATTAGCAATGTTATCCTCTTGCTTTGTTTTTTTACAACAAAATACCAATATCAAAACTGGAATAAACCATTTGTAACTAATGCGCATTACATCTAAATTTTGGGTAAATATAAAAAAAAGACCTTGTCAGAAACAAGGTCTTTTCAATCAAACCAAAAATACTAACCTAATTATCATGAAATGCCTTAATAGGCAATTAGTATTAGATATACGAATGAAAAGTACTTTTGGATTTTATTGGTTTGTTTTTTGAATTAATTAATCTCTTTTTTTACCATCACTTTAATTTGTTTCTCGCCGTCTTTGACGAAGGAGTCAATTTCCACCTGAATATCTTTTTCGTGAATCCTTCCAGTACGATCGTGCCACATCATCATTTTATGTGGATTCTTATGTTGTATCATAGGGCATTTCGCCATTACAGGGCAAGATTTTGAGTTATTTTGAGCGCCTAATAAATAGCCTAAAAGACCAAAAACTACTGCTGTTAAAGTAATCACAAACCAATTGTCATTTAAAG
>JBELHJ010000049.1:14589-16972 GCA_042091495.1 Bacteroidota bacterium | reverse complement strand
AATTTAACTTTTTTATTTTGTTCACTTCCTGAAAAATTAAAACGACTTAAATAGGCTCTGGAATTTACTTGCCTACCTCCCATCATGATTAATTCTTGCTCATCACTAAAATTTTGCCAGATTGTTTTTTCAGGATCTATATTTGAGTGAGACTGATCTACATAAGCTATCTTAGCAGTGTCACCTACTTTGAATTCTCCATTATCAGGAGACTCCTCTCCCATAATCATTTTGAAAATTGTAGTTTTACCAGCACCATTAGGACCAATTACTCCAACAATACCTGCCTGCGGTAGATTAAAATTTAAATCATCATATAATAACTTATCATCGTAACCTTTACTAACACCGCTACTTTCAATGACATTAGTACCTAACCTTGGTCCATTAGGGATAAATATTTCAAGTTTATCATCAAGTAGTTTTTGATCTTGACTTAATAATTTATCATAGTTACTCAACCTAGCCTTTTGTTTAGTTTGCCTTCCCTTTGGAGCCATTCTAACCCATTCTAACTCGCGCTCTAAAGTTTTTTGTCTTTTACTAGCTTGTTTTTGTTCTTGTGCTAATCGTTTTGACTTTTGATCTAGCCAT
This sequence comes from Bacteroidota bacterium, assembly GCA_042091495.1. Taxonomy (GTDB): domain Bacteria; phylum Bacteroidota; class Bacteroidia; order Flavobacteriales; family Flavobacteriaceae; genus JBELHJ01. Next base: position 16,378 of record JBELHJ010000049.1, on the reverse strand, counting down.
GAAGAATAGTTCCCTTTCCATGGAATTCCTTCTCCGCGATCTAATTCAAGTATCCAACCAGCTACATTATCTAAAAAATAACGATCATGAGTTACTGCTATAACCGTTCCTTTGTATTGAGCCAAATGATGCTCTAACCAATGAACAGATTCAGCATCTAAGTGGTTTGTGGGCTCATCTAACAAAAGAACATCAGGTTCTTTTAATAATAATCGACATAATGCTACACGACGTTTCTCGCCCCCAGACAAAACAGCAATTTTTTTATCGGCTTCTGGAGTTCTAAGAGCATCCATTGCGATTTCTAAACGAGTATCAAGTTCCCATGCATTACTTGCATCAATCTGATCTTGTAACTCCGCTTGACGATCCATTAATTTTTGCATTTTATCGGGATCAGAATATACTTCCTCTAATCCAAACATATCATTGATACTGTTGTATTCATCCAAAATAGCAACAATTTCGGAGACACCTTCCTTCACCACTTCTATGACCGTCTTTTCAGGATCTAATTTAGGCTCTTGTTCAAGATAACCAACAGAATAATCTTGAGAAAAAACAACGTCTCCTTGATAATTATTATCAATTCCAGCTATAATTTTTAATAAAGTCGATTTTCCAGAACCATTAAGTCCTAGAATACCAATTTTAGCACCATAAAAGAAACTTAGATAAATATTTTTCAAAACCGGCGTATTAGCCCCCTGAAATGTCTTGGTTACCCCAGACATTGAAAAGATGATCTTTTTATCGTCACTCATTATACTCTACCTTTTAAAGCATTAAACACCCATGCCACAGCAAAAAAACCTACTCCAACAGCACCAAACCCCCAGCCAGCTATCTCTTTATACCTAAAAATACCTAAGGCTATCAAACCGAGACCTACAAAAACCATAATAAATGTTGCCCAAGCTAAAACTGTATTTTTATTCATCGCTATATTATCTTTATTTATAATTATTACAAATATCGGTGATTTATTGAATTAATTGCAAGAAATAAAGCTTTATAAGCTCCAGTAATTACTAATGATTATTTTGTTAAAAATGACTCTAAAGATTTAACTTTTAATTTTAAAACTTCGTTTAAATCAGAATTGATAATTTTATTTTCTTTAAAATTATCACTAAACGAAGGAAGAGAAAACGTATCAATAATATTTCCTCCCATATATGGAAATCTTGACTTAGCAATTTCTAAAACACTCTTACCGCCTCTAGTACCTGGTGATGTGGCCAATAGTAGCATTGGAATATCCGACCATAGTTTACCATCTTTTACAGACATCCAATCAAATAAGTTTTTGAAAGCTGCAGTGTAAGCGCCATTATGTTCTGCTAATGAAAGGATAATACCTTCTGAGGCCTTTATGTTACTTAAAAACTCTATGGCGTTTTCTGGAATACCAAAGTCAGTTTGATGTTGTTCACTATAAATTGGTAGTTCAAAATCATTTAGGTCTAATATTTTAATCTTTAAATTCTTAATAAAGGTGGATGCGTATATTGCCAACTTTTTATTGATAGATTTATTACTATTTGAGCCAGCAAAAACAAGAACTTGATTCATTAATTTATTGGTTAAGTTGCTGCAAATATATAATTAAATAAAATTCAAATCTCTATTAAAACCATTACATTTGTTAAACTAATACGCCAATTGGCGACTTGAATTTATTAGAACCAACATTTATGGATATTGACTTTAATAAAAACGAAGACCACAATAAACTTTTACTTTCAAACCTTAAGCAGCGTCTATCTGAAATTAAACTTGGTGGTGG
>JBELHJ010000049.1:12624-14489 GCA_042091495.1 Bacteroidota bacterium | reverse complement strand
AACTTTTACTTTCAAACCTTAAGCAGCGTCTATCTGAAATTAAACTTGGTGGTGGGCAAAAAAATATTGACAAACAGCATAAGAAGGGAAAATTAACTGCTAGGGAACGCATAAATTTTCTTTTAGACAGTAAGAAACCGTCCATTGAAATTGGAGCCTTTGCTGGGAAAGACATGTATAATGAACACGGAGGATGTCCATCTGGAGGGGTTATAGTTGTAATTGGCTACATCAAAAATAAACAATGTATTGTAGTTGCTAATGATGCCACTGTAAAAGCAGGTGCTTGGTTTCCAATAACTGCAAAAAAGAACTTACGAGCTCAAGAAATCGCTATAAATAACAAAATACCAATCATTTATTTAGTTGATAGCGCTGGTGTTTATCTTCCTATGCAAGATGAAATTTTTCCTGACAAAGAACATTTCGGGAGAATTTTTAGAAATAATGCTAAAATGAGTAGTATGGGTATAACTCAAATAGCTGCAATTATGGGAAGCTGTGTAGCGGGTGGAGCCTATTTACCTATTATGAGTGATGAAGCGCTAATTGTAGATAAAACAGGAAGTATTTTCTTAGCTGGAAGTTATTTGGTTAAAGCTGCTATTGGTGAAACTATAGATAATGAAACTTTAGGTGGAGCAACAACCCACTGTGAAATCTCAGGAGTTACGGATTATAAATCTAAAGACGATAAAGACGCCTTAAATACCATCAAAAATATTGTTGATAAAATTGGGGAACCAAAGCTTGCAGGTTATAATAGAAAAGAAACAAAAAAACCCAAACTTGACCCGAACGAAATATATGGTATTCTACCGAAATTAAGAACTGAGCAATATGATATGAAAGCTATTATTAGTCGGCTTGTAGATGAATCAGATTTTCAAGAATACAAAGCTGATTACGGAAAAACAATCATTACGGCTTATGCTAGAATTGATGGTTGGGCAGTTGGTATAGTTGCTAATCAAAGGCAACTTGTCAAAACAGCAAAAGGAGAAATGCAGTTTGGGGGTGTAATTTATAATGACGCTGCAGACAAAGCTACAAGGTTTATTGCGAATTGTAACCAAAAAAAGATTCCTCTTGTTTTCCTACAAGACGTAACTGGATTTATGGTGGGTAGCAAAAGTGAACACAGTGGTATCATTAAAGATGGTGCTAAAATGGTAAATGCTTTAAGTAATAGTGTGGTCCCTAAATTCACAATTATTCTAGGAAATAGTTATGGGGCAGGCAATTACGCCATGTGTGGAAAGGCATTTGATCCTAGTCTGATTGTGGCATGGCCTAGTGCTGAATTAGCTGTAATGAGTGGTAACAGCGCTGCAAAAGTACTTTTACAGATTGAAACAGCTCGTCTTAAAAAGAATGGTGAAAACTTAGATAAAGAGAGTGAAACTGAATTATTCAATTCCATTAAATCTAAATATGATGAACAAGTATCTCCATATTATGCAGCTGCAAGGTTATGGACAGATGCAATTATTGACCCTTTGGATACAAGAATATGGATAAGTATGGGTATAGAAGCCGCTAATCAAGCTCCAATTGAAAAACCCTTTAATATGGGAGTTCTTCAAGTTTAAAATTATCTATTTTTAAGTAGTTTATATGTTGCTCTTCTATCTAACTTTCCATTGTTAGTCTCTGCGAATGCTTCTAAGTAATATATAGTTTTAGGAATCTCGTATTTGTCTAGAACACTAAAATCTATTGTTTCTGTTTTATTTTTAGACTCAATAATCAAAACAACTTGTGATCCCAATATTTTGTTAGGTTCTGAACTGATGAAATATCTGTTTTCAATAACCAGAGATAGTTTCTGTTCAATTAATTCTGGATTTAGTTTTATCCCCCCT
>JBELHJ010000049.1:0-12524 GCA_042091495.1 Bacteroidota bacterium | reverse complement strand
AATAACCAGAGATAGTTTCTGTTCAATTAATTCTGGATTTAGTTTTATCCCCCCTGAGTTGATAATATTATCAACCCTACCCAACAAATTAAATGATGTTTTAGATATGAGGTTAACAATATCATTAGTTACTATTTTTTTTGACGCAAGGTGACTCGCTTCTATAACTAAACAATTATTTTCATCTTTTGATATTTTAACATCAGGTAAAACTTTGAAAGGATTATTATGCAAGTTTAATTTTGTTTTTAAATTTCTAACAGCAACATGTGATACCGTTTCTGTCATACCGTAAGTCTCAAAAATTTCACATTTAGAATTAAACAGTTTTTGCTTAATTCTTTTTGATACTGGGGCTCCACCTACAATAATAGTCTTAATATTATGTGGAAAATCAGTTAACTTTTCAAGTTGTAAAGGGACAACTGCAGCAAATGAATAGTATTCATTGCAATTCAAATCATCAAGACTTGGGGAAATAACATCTAATTCTAAACCTAAGATTATAGCTCTTACAACCATCATTTTTCCTGCAATATAATTGGCAGGCAAACACATTAAAGCTTTATCTCCTGGACATAATTTAAAGAAATCACCTGTTGCTATTGCAGAATTTAACATATGTGATTTTAAAACCCTAATAGACTTAGGTATACCGGTAGAACCAGAGGAATTTACAACCACGAAAGATTTATTATCAATCCAGTCTAAAATGAAAGCACCTATTTGAGTATCAAAATCACTTCCTTCTTTTATTAAACTTGTACCAAGATGTTTAAGATTTTCTCGAGAGTAATGAAATCCATTGTATTTGAAACGGTTATGTACTTTTGAAAAATTAAGCATTACATTTCAAATTAATGACAATTAAAATTATGCTGATACACTCCCAATTAGTCTATCACGCCAGGAAGTCCAATTATATTTCTTAGAAAAAACGTAAAGTAAAATTGGAAAGATGACAAATACAGGTATTATAATATCTGTTAATCCAGCATTTTGGGGATCAGATAAATCTTTAAGTACTGAATGCGTTTGAAAAGCAGTCCAATCTGCAGTAACCAACAATGCAGTAAATAAATTATTGGCTGCATGAAATCCTAATGCTAATTCCATGCCCTCATCCATTAATGTCATTACACCTAGAAACAAACCAGTTCCTATATAATAAATCATAACTACAGGACCAAGTTTATCTACCTCTGGATTTGAAATATGCATTAATCCAAAAACTAATGAAGTTATTAACAAAGGAATCCATCTGTACTTAGTTATAACTCCGATACCTTGCATTAAATAACCTCTGAAGAGATATTCCTCAAAACTTGTTTGAATAGGAATTAATAGAATAGCAATAACTACTAAAATTAAAAAAGGGACAAGCTTGAAATTAATTTCAAAATTTTCTGGCTCAATTAAATATCCCAGACCAATCATAATAGAAGATACAATACCCCATAAAAAGAAAGAAAACCAAATCCTACTCCAATCAATTGATTTTCTTGAAGTTGTTAAACTTATTATAGATTGCTTATGAATAAACTTTACAGTAATAAAAAGCAGTATAAGTCCTCCTAAAAAAGGGAGTAACATAAAAACTAAATTTAAATTGGGCTCAAAAAGACCAAGTATATATGCCACATCATTTTGAGCTAAACGTTCCATGTCAACTTCTCCATTAAAAGATTTGATTGAAATAGCTATCATGTGTGGTATTGAAAAAATTCCTACACCAATTAATACAATTAATATACCAACTAAATATCTCCACCATTCGTGAAGTGACTTTAACGCCTGACTTATATACATAATTTAAAAATTTACAATCCAGTTATTTTCACAATTATAAGACAAAAAACCGTTATTAACCTCAAGCGGCGAACTAAAATTATTTGAAAAAAGACTTCCTGTGCCTAGTCCTTGAGGTAAATTATTGTTTAAGTTATAGGTATATTGGGCAATAGCATTTAAGCCAATGTTACTCTCTAATGCACTTGTAATCCACCACCCAATATTATTATTATTAGCTATACTTATCCATTCATCACAAGACATGAAACCACCAACAAGACTGGGTTTTAATATTATATATTGCGGATTAATTTGATCTATTAATTTCTTTTTAAATTCATAATCATAAATGCCAATCAATTCTTCATCTAAAGCTATAGCTAAAGGCGTTTTTTTACACAAAGCGGCCATATCCTCATATCGTCCTTGTCTTATAGGTTGTTCTATAGAATGGAGATTAAACACAGATAGTTGATTTAGTTTTTCTAGTGCTTGATCAGGAGAAAAAGCACCATTAGCATCTACTCGAATTTCTATATCAGATTCTGAAAACTCAGATCGAATATATCTTAAAACGTCAAGTTCTGTAGCAAAATCTAAAGCACCAATTTTCAATTTAATGCATGTAAAACCGGATTCTATTTTATCTCTAATTTGAGAAATCATATAAGTTTTATCTCCCATCCATACAAGACCGTTTATAGGTATACGTGATGTTCCATTTGAAAACGCGGAAGGAAAAAGGTTAAAAGGTGAATCTGATTTTAATGAGATAAAAGCAGTTTCTAAACCAAAACGAATACTAGGATAGTTAGATAATTTAGAATATAGGACATCAAAACCTAAATTAATATTATCACACAACCATTTTAACTTTTCCTCGTATTCCTCATTATCATCAAAACTTAACCCTCTAAATAATCCTGTTTCACCAATACCAGTTTTAAGTCCGTCTGAAAGCTTAATAAACCAAGTTTCCTTTTGATTAAGTACACCTCGAGATGTTCCTCCAGGAATTATGAAATTTAAAACATACTTATGATAACTTGCTTTCAATTTAAATTTTAATAAAACTAAATTTTAATGGACTTACCTATTTCTAAAAGAATTAGCTCCTTATTTTCAGAAGAAAATGATTTGGTCGCCTCTTCATGATTAATTTCTATATATCCAAAAGTATCAAAATGATAACCCATCACACGATTACAATCAACAAAATTTGAAGCTTGAATTGCCTCATCTACACCCATTGTAAAGTTATCACCAATTGGAAGTATGGCTAAATCAAGATTAAAAGACATTGGAATAAGTTTCATATCATATGTCAATGCTGTATCGCCTGCTATATAAATTGTTTTATCATTAGTCTTTAAAACAAATCCACCTGGTTGACCACCATAAGAACCATCTGGAAATGATGATGTGTGAATAGCATTAACATACTTAACAAGACCAAAATCAAAACTCCATGAACCACCATGATTCATAGGGTGACCATTAATTCCTAATGCTGAGAAATGGGTAACTATCTCGTAATTTGAGATAATTTTTGACCCACATCGTTTAGCTATTTGTTCTGCATCTAAAATATGATCCTGATGCGCATGGGTTAAAAGAATATAATCCGCTTTAATAGATTCTAGGTCTATATGAGATGCTTTTGGATTTGCAGATATAAAGGGATCAACTAGAATAAAGTATTGATTAATTTCAACACCAATACAAGCATGACCGTAAAATGTAATTTTCATCATATTTTAATTAGTTAAAAATTGAAAATAAAACAGCGTATAAGAAAGTACTTAATGCAACCTTTTTTAGTTCACCGTCAAGTAATTCTGGATTTTTATTAAATCTAATTTTTTTTAAATGAAAAAACAATGGAATAAATGCAACAAAAAAAACAAATTGGGTTAGAGATTTATAATTGAAGTATACATAAACACAAGATAAAATTAGCGGAAGTAATACTAAAATTAGGTGATATTGTTTTGCCCAAGCATAACCTTTTTTTACTACTAACGTATTTTTATTATTTGTTTTATCATTTTCAATATCACGCATGTTATTTAAATTTAGAACAGCTACACTCAACATTCCAATGCTTATTGCAGGAAGAATTATATTTAAATTCAAAGTCTTTGTATATAAAAAATAGCTCCCACAAACCGATAATAGACCAAAAAAGATAAATACAAAAACATCTCCAAAACCAGAGTATCCATATGCGTTATTTCCAACCGTGTACTTAATAGCCGCTACTATAGATGCAATGCCTAAACCCAAAAACAAAAAAACATATCCTAAGTTATATCCTTTAAATGCATAAAAGACAAGATTAATTGATAACATTAAACCAATTAATGCAAATGTAATTGTAGCATTTTTCATTTGTTTTGATGAAATTTTACCAGAACTTACCATTCGAGCTTCTCCTTTTCTCAGGGTGTCTGTCCCTTTAACACCATCTCCATAATCATTTGCAAAGTTTGAAAGTATTTGAAACACTATAGTGGTAAATAAGGCACCAAAAAAAATATAATAGTCTTTAGTTTGGATCTCTAAAATTTGATTGAATTGCCTGTTAGTATAGCCTGATAAGGAGGAACCAACAATTATTCCTGAAACAGACAATGGTAATGTTCTTAATCGAGCTGCTGCTAACCAATATTTTAATTTATGCATATTAAAATACCATTAAGGAATCCATTTTTTCTCAAAATTAGGTGTACGTTTTTCAAGAAATGCATTACGCCCTTCTTTTGCCTCATCAGTCATATAAGCTAATCGTGTGGCTTCGCCTGCAAATACTTGCTGCCCAACCATACCGTCATCTGTTAAATTCATTGCAAACTTTAACATTTTAATAGATGTTGGAGACTTTGCAAGTATTTCTTGTGCCCAATCATATGCAGTTGCTTCTAACTCTTCATGAGGAATAACTGCATTTACCATTCCCATTTCAAAAGCTTCTTGTGCTGAATAGTTACGTCCTAAAAAGAAAATCTCTCTTGCTTTTTTTTGGCCAACCATTTTAGCTAAATATGCTGAACCGTATCCTCCATCAAAACTCGTGACATCAGCGTCAGTTTGTTTAAAAATAGCATGCTCTTTACTAGCTAGTGTTATGTCGCAAACTACATGAAGGCTATGTCCTCCACCTACAGCCCATCCTGGAACTACAGCTATAACAACTTTAGGCATGAATCTTATTAAACGTTGCACTTCTAGAATGTTTAACCTGTGATAGCCATCCTCTCCAACATAACCTTGGTGACCTCTTGCTTTTTGATCTCCTCCACTGCAAAATGAGTAAACACCATCTTTGGAAGAAGGACCTTCCGCAGACAAAAGAATTACACCAATTAATGTATCCTCATTAGCATCATAAAAAGCCTCGTAAAGCTCTTTAGTTGTTTGTGGTCTGAAAGCATTTCTAACATCAGGTCTGTTAAAGGCTATTCTTGCAACTCCATCTGACTTGTGATAAGTAATATCTTTGAAATCTTTAACTTTAATCCAGTTTATTTTTGTCATATTTTATCAATTTTATTAAGTGTAAAATTACAGATTAAAAAGTTTATAGTAAACCTAATAATATTCATGATTTTATAAATTGAGTAATTAAAAAAGAACGCAATTAATCTAAGCTAAAATATCAATTAGCATCTCATTAAGAAGATCCGAAGCTTTTAAATTTTGGGCATTCACACCTTTACCTTTTAAATCATATGTACGAAGCGTAGAGATTATTTTACTCACTTTTTTCATAGGATAGAATTTAGAGGCTGTTGAATATTCTGAAACAAAATAAGGTTTAATTCCTAAAAACGATGCTACATTTGCTTTAGATTTATCAGCTAAACCATGATATATCATTAACTGTGAAAAAAAATTAAAGAGCGTAGTAACTGTTAATATAAATGGATGATCTTTTGGGTTTTCGGAAAAATACTTCGCTATTATAAATACTTTTTGGACATCTTTAACACCAATAGCCTTTTTAAGTTCAAAATTATTGTAGTCTTTACTAATACCAATATAAGACTCAATTAATTCTGGCGTTATAGTTTCGTTTGCCTCTACTAGTCCAGTTAATTTTTCTATTTCATTATTAATTTTACTCAAATCGTTACCTAAATACTCAACCATCAAATGAGAAGCTTTCATAGATATAGAGTAACCTTTAGAGGTTACCGAAATGGAAACCCAATCTGCTATTTGATTGTCATATAGTTTTTTAGTTTCAAGAATTGTAGCATTTTGCTTTTTTAATGCTTTGTAAAGTCCTTTTCGTTTATCAAGTTTTTTGTATTTATAATTTATAACAAGAATGGTACTTGTTTGAGGGTTATCTACATAAGGAATTAATTGTTCTATTTGTCTTGATAAATCTTGAGCTTCTTTAACAATAATTACTTGAAATTCAGACATCATTGGAAAACGTTTAGCATGACCTATTACTTCTTCTATTGAAACATCTCTACCATAAAATATTGTTTGATTAAAACCTTTTTCATCCTCAGAAAGCACTGAACTTGCTATAGCATTAGAAATTTGATCAATGTAAAAGGGTTCATCTCCCATCAAAAAGTAGAGGGGATTAAAGTTTCTGTCTTTAATGTTCTTAATAATTGCTTTTACTTCTTTCATTAAAAAAAAATCATCAAATTTGTTAAGTGATCAAACTAAATTTTCCTGAATATAAATTTAAATTCAAAAGTAGCGAAAATAACCGCTTTATATTTGATGTTATTCGTAAAAAATATGTAATTCTTCAACCTGAGGAGTGGGTTAGACAACACTGCTTGATGTATTTATTAATTGAAAAAAAATATCCGAAATCATTAATTAACATTGAAAAAAAAATCACTGTAAACGGTTTGAGTAAACGCTATGACATTGTAGTCTATGATTCGTTTGGTAAAGTAAATATTTTAGTAGAATGTAAAGCATCTAAAATAAGTATTTCACAAGATACTTTTGATCAAATTGCTAGATATAATATGGCTTTAAACGCCAATTATTTAATGATTACTAACGGGATAAATCATTATTTTTGCACCATGAATTACGCTTCTCAAAATTATAATTTTATAAAAGGATTACCTGATTATAAACAGCCATGAAAATAGCAATAATAATACTAAATTGGAATGGTAAATTATTACTAGAACGTTTTTTACCTAGCATTCTTAAATATTCATCTGACCTTGCTAATGTATATGTTGCAGATAATGCATCAACTGATGATAGTGTTGCTTTTATAAATTCTAAATACCCTGAAGTAAAAGTTATTAAAAACAGATCTAATGGAGGGTATGCTAAAGGGTATCAAGATGCTTTAATACATATAAAAGAACCCATACTTTGTTTGTTGAATAACGACGTAAAGGTTTCAGAAAATTGGTTAAATCCTATTTTAAATATTTTTGATAAAGAATCTCAAACTGCTGTTGTTCAACCTAAAATTCTTGATAAAAAAAATCCAAAATACTTTGAATATGCGGGAGCTGCTGGAGGTTATATAGATCGTTTTGGCTATCCTTATTGTAGAGGTCGAATTTTTGATTTCATTGAGGAAGATCTTAATCAATATGATAATGCCTCTATTTTTTGGGCAAGTGGTGCATGTTTTTTTATAAGAAATAACGTATTTCATGAAGTTGGTGGATTTGACACAGATTATTTTGCCCATATGGAAGAAATTGATTTGTGCTGGCGTTTATTTAATGCTTCTTATAATATTAAGTTTTGTAAAGAATCTACTGTATATCATTTAGGAGGTGGAACTCTTAACCACTTAAATCCTAACAAAACGTACCTTAATTTCAGAAATAGTTTATTTACAATCCTCAAAAACAGCCCAAATCCTTCTCTGTTAATCCTTTCAAGATTAATTCTTGATGGTATAGCTGCGGTTTATTTATTATTAAAAAATACAAATAACAAAGGACACCTTCATTTTTTGGCAGTGATTAAAGCACATCTAAATTTTTATGTACTTATCCCTAGAATGATTAGAAAACGCAAGAAAATATTATTAAAAAGAAAAAATTATTACAATAAGGTTTCGATTTTATGGTTATATTATATAAAAAGATTGAAAACCTTTAAAAGTCTTTCTGGATAAGAATAATTTTATCTAAAACCCTTTACAAATGTGTTTTTTTTTTAATTTTGATTAATCATCTAATTATATAATTTATGAAGCAATTATTGATTTTTGGAATTTTTTCCACACTACTTTTAAGTTCTTGTGTTTCAAAAAAACAATTCACTGAACTTGAAGCAAGACTTAAAGAAAAAGAAGAATTACTAGATACAGCGACAGTAAAGCTTAATAGTTGTCTTACTGATTATGCGGCTGCCAATGCAAGAGTTGAAGCCATGCGCGACCAATTAAATGATTTAAGAAGAGCAAATCAGGATCTAATTGATACTAAAGGTAACCTAACAACACTTACACAAAAAGGTGCTGAAAATCTCGAGAAGTCTCTTGAAAGTTTACAAGAACGTGATTTAAAAATAACTAGACTTCAAGATGCATTAAACAGAAAAGACAGTGTTACTCTAGCTGTTGTTTCAAGTCTTAAGGCTGCTGTAGGTATTGATAATCCTAATATCCAAGTTAATGTAGAAAAAGGTGTTGTTTTTATTTCAATTGCTGACAAGCTTTTATTTAAAAGTGGAAGTTATAACGTAACTGATGCTGCAAAAACAGTTCTTGCAGACGTTGCTAAAGTAATTAATAGTAAACCTGATTTTGAGGCTATGGTTGAATCACATACGGATAATGTACCATATTCAAAGGGTGTTTTAATTGATAATTGGGATTTAAGTGTTAAACGCGCTACATCAGTTGTAAGAGTATTAGAAAGTTTAGAGGTCAATCCTCAACAACTTATTGCTGCTGGAAGAAGTTCATTTATGCCTTTAGTAGAAAATACCACAACAGAAAATAGAGCAACTAATAGAAGAACGCGTATAGTAGTTCTTCCCAAAATTGATCAATTTTATGAAATGATAGAAAAAGAAATGAAAAATCTGTCTGAGGGTGAACCTGAACAACAAAAACCACCAACAGAACAACCAAACGAAGAATAAATATAAAAGCCAGCTTAATGCTGGCTTTTTTTATAGTATATCAATATTTCCCTTACCTTTCCTTATGATTTGGATGTCATTCTTAGACAAATCAATAACCGTAGAAGGTTCATTACCTCCAAAACCAGCATCTATAACTATATCTACTAATCCAGACCACTTTTCATAAATCAATTCAGGGTCTGTTGTATATTCAATAACATCATCTTCATCATGGATAGAAGTTGAAATTATTGGGTTTCCTAATAAATCTACAATTGAAACTGCTATAGGATGATCTGGTACTCTAATTCCTACAGTTTTCTTCTTTTTGAAATAGTGTGGAAGCGATTTAGAACTTTTCAAAACAAAAGTATAGGGTCCTGGAAGTGCCCTTTTAATCAATTTGAATTCAGATGAATTTAACTGTTTTGCATAATCACTTAAATTACTCAAGTCAGAACAAATGAATGAAAAATTTGATTTATCAAGTTTTACCCCTTTGATATTGGCTATTCGCTGAAGCGCTTTTAGGTTAGTAAAGTCACAGCCTAAACCATAAACAGTATCAGTAGGATAAATAATTAAACCGCCTTGCTTTAGGACATTTACAATGTGTTCTAAAGTTTTAGGATTATTATTGCTATTATATAATTTGATAAACTCTGCCATTCATCATTATAATTTTAATCACTGAATATAGGCAGATTTTATGAGATCGTATTCATTTATTTCTCCTTTGTCTTTTGTTTTCCGAACCCATGAATTGAGAGCCTTTTGTAAAAATTTTATATCATTTTCATAAAAGCTATCATTAATTAAATTATTTATTTCATAAGGATCATTTATTAAATCATAGAACTCAAAATTTGATTTGGGTACATTAAACCATAATGATTGTGATTCATTAAGTTGTTTTAAACTATCTAAATGCTTTAAATGACGCATCAAAGGCATTTGGTTTCTGTACTTAACATCTAAAGCATGAGGCTTAGTTAACTCATAATTTCTAATGAGTTTATATCTCCCACCCCTAACTGCTCTAATTCTATCAAACTGTCCATCAAAGCGATCTGTTGCTGTGAAAAGTAATTTTCGTGGAATATAATCTTGATTTTCTATAAAAGAATGCCCTTGTATGTATCTAGGGACTTTCAATTGGGCTATATTAAGCATTGTTGGAGCAAGATCTATAAAACTTAGTAGATCATTATTAGTTGTGTTAGCATATTTATTATTTGGAAATTTCACCAAAAATGGGACTTTTGTTCCGGTTTCATAAATTGCTCTTTTATATCTTGGAAATGGTCCACCATGATCACTATAAAAAAAGATGTAGCTTGATTTGTATAATCCGTCGTCTTTTAACTGTTGAATTATTTCACCTAATTGCTTATCCATACGAATTAAGTTACTATAATTAATCGCTAAATCTTTTCTAGTTATGGAGTCATTCGGAAAAATTGGAGGTACTTTAAGTTTATCAATATCAACTAGAATGCTTTTTTTAGCTTGATGCCAAATTTGAGCCTCGTGGGTAATTTGAAAGTTAAATACTGCAAAAAAAGGCTGGTTTTTAGCTCTATAGCGCCAATGTATAGCAGATTTTTCTTTGCCTTGACAATAACTGCAAGTTTTGTCCCAAGCATCATTAGAAATTTTAAAATTATAATCTTCTTTACCACTATTAATACAATAGTAGCCCGTATTTCTAAGAGCAACAGTAAATGGTTTTATTTTTGATGGAAATTTTGGTGAATACGAAGGTATGTTAAGTTGTGGCTGATTGGATTTTCGACCTTCATTATATGCCCGCATGTTATGAGTTCCAATAGTTGTGGGATACATTCCTGTTATAATAGCACTTCTTGATGGTGAACAAACAGCAGAAGGCGAATAAAAGTTATTATACATTACACTATCTGCTCTTAGGGCCTCTATGTTAGGTAAATTGACGGATGTATTTCCATAAATAGAAAAAAACTCAGGTGATTGATCTTCACAGACCAACCAAATGACATTAGGTTTATTTTGAGTATAACCTATACAAAAGTTTAATATTAAGCATAATAGTATTTTGAAATTCATATTTATGGCTTTATGACTAAAGGAGAATTAGGATCTTTTAAAGCATTTATTAGCGCATTTCGAATGGGCTTCTCATACAACTCTTTAGTATACATAAAACGGGATTTATCATGATGTTTTCCTTTTCCGTCAGAAAGCCCCCATGTATTGTAAGTAATTACTCCATTACTTCGTTTGCGAAGTAATATTTTCAGAATATTGGCATAAGCATTTGCTTGTTCCTCTAATAACTCAGAGTTTAAAGATTTAGAATCTATCCTATAATCAATTTCTGTGACATGAAATTCCATACCATGATTATGTGTCCAGTCTACTAAATCAGAAAAATAATCCAATTCCTTTTTACTTAAAGCCAAATTCTCGTTGTTTCTGAGGTGAGCTTGCCACCCCACGCCATCAACTCTTAATCCTATAGATTTTAAATAAAGGATTATTGATTTAACACGTTCCCACATTTTTGGTTGCATTCCGCCATGTTGATTAAATACAAATTTGATATTTGGGGCATGCTTCATCGCTATTTTAAAAGCTTCAACAATATAAATTGGTATATCATCATCGTTTAAACCTATTTGAGTCCATGGATTTTCCCAAAGATTATTTCCTGGTTTTTCAGCAAACCAATTCCCGTCAATTTCAACAGTTTCATTAACCACATCCATCCACTTTACATTGGGATGGTTATTTATTTTTTTACAAAGTGCCGTAAAAAAACTGGTCATATTTTCAATTAATTCTGCTTTAGTTCTAGAATCATCTTTGGCCCACTGAGAGGCTTGTGGACTAATTGGTCCATGAATCCTAATTGTAATATCATTTTTGTTTGCAAAAGCAAGATAGTCTTCAAGTAAAGACCAATCCCAATGGGTTAAGTTAGGGTGAATACGGGCTTGTTTTGCACAATTTTCAGGTGTACTGTAGATAAAATCTTTTAAAAATAATTCTGAGACTTTAGTTCCTAATTGCCTATGGTTTAATGTCGCTCCAATAAAGACTTTATCAGAATCATACTTTCTTTCGACAAGAGATTTAATAGTCTGTTCCTTATACTCATTTTCAAATCCTACCCCTTCAGCGTCAAAGAATTCTTTAGCAATTTGTTTAGAGTTTAAATAAACTTCTCTATATGCTTCATCATTTACAAGATTTACGGTTTCTAGTGGATCAATTTTATAATCATACAATTCTTCAGCTATAATGTCAGACAGTTCAATATTATCAGTACTTAAAAGTGTTTTATTTAACCAAACCGTGTAGCGGTGTTGTGCAGTTCGAAAGCTATAGCCCATATTCTTATTTCTTGTATATTGACTAACAGCAGCTTTTTTTATGGATTGCTTTGATTTTGTTATTAAAGGAACTAATGATTTACCTTGAAGAGCCGATAATGTTTTTACTCCTGTTAATTCACAAAGCGTTGGAAATATATCCACGAACTCGGTTGGAGAGGACACTCTAACTTGATTTTTCTGATTAGGAACTCTAATTAACAATGGTGATCTAGTAGCCTGTTCAAAATTAGAATGTTTGTTCCATAAACTGTGATCACCAAGATGCCA
>JBELHJ010000048.1:0-17508 GCA_042091495.1 Bacteroidota bacterium | reverse complement strand
ATTAAATCTATTTTACTCTAACATGAGGTCAATAATTTTTAAAATAAGTTTAGTAATATTCTTAGCAATTGTTGCTTATTTTTCTTTTATCTATTTTGTCCCATATAGTAAAGGATATAGAGCTGGTGAACTTATAAAAATTAGTAAAAGAGGTGTCGTTTTTAAAACTATCGAAGGCGAACTAAGCCAAGGCCTTTCTGGTGCTCAAATTTTTAAGTTTTCTGTTGAAAAAAATAAATCTGGGGTAATTGAAAAACTAAAAAACTTACAAGGAAAATATGTTAAGCTCACATATATTGAACGTTACAATACCTTTTTCTTTTGGGGTGATACGAAATACTTTATAGTAGAAGCTAAAGAAGAAGAGTCTCCATACAAATAACAAAACCCAGTTATACTTTCCTTTACCAAAGTTCAAATGACATGAAAGATTTTAAAGCTAAATGGCAGATTGATAATAACTGGCAATTGATTGCACCACTAACGGGGGTATTATTATCATTTTTTTCAGGGTACAGAATTGCATACAGACTTTTAGATAGCGAGCATTTGATTTTATTAATTATTACCACCCTAATTTCATCTATTGTAATTATTAAATTATCTGTTTTCGTAATAAATAAATTAGAAAATAAATGGGTCGTTAAGCAAAAATGGGAGCTCATTCGAATTTTTATTGTTTTTGCTTTAACGGGATCTTCATCGGTATTTATTGGTCGTCCTTTTATCAATTGGATTGGTCTAAGTTTAGAAACCCTTCCCTCACCCATTTACTGGCTTTTATTTATCATTATTAGTTTGGTATTATACCAAATACTGCTTTTAACATTGGGTTGGCTAAGTGGCCAATTTGCTTTTTTTTGGGAATTTGAAAAACGATTTCTTAAGCGCATGGGTTTAGGTAGATTTTTTTTAAAATCGTTCATTATATTTTTTTATTTTTAATATATTGGCGATGCACCAAATTGTAATTTAATGTCGTCTCTTTTAGATAACGATCAAGCCATTTCCCCTGATGAAAATATTCTTAATTGTGAGTTATAAAAAACTATTACTTACAAAAATTTTAAAATTTTATTTTTCAATTGTAGATTAAATAATGTTTTAATTAAAAATCATGTTGGTTTTGATTTGAAACAACTTTTCATCTTCAAAGCGGAAAATTTAAAGTTTTATAAACACAATTCATCTTCATGGGTTTTATTAATTCCTGATGCACTTCAAAATTTTGCCTATGAAATAGCTATTAGCCATATTGATACCATTACTAATATTAAATCAAATGACGATAGGTCTTTCTATAGTATATAATATCATTAAAGAGCACAAAGGTAACATTGATATAAAATCAAAACAAAATATAGGGACAAACCTTGAAATAACTTTTAATAAGGTCAATAATGGAATTTAATTCAAATGTAACTGTTCTTTATTTAGATGATGAAACAATTAACTTAAAGGTTATAGAATTAACTTTAGGAAGATATTTCAATGTACTCATTTTCAGTAATATTACTGATGCACTAAATGAAATTTCAAAAAACTCTGATATTACTCATGTAATAAGTGATTTATTAATGCCTGATACAAATGGTGTAGAATTCATAAAAAAAGTTAAAACATTAAATAATTCTGTTAAATGTTATATTCATTCTGGAGTCAATATTACTGATGAAATTAGAGAAGCCCTCTCTAAAAAGCTTATTGACGATTTTTTTGAAAAGCCATTAAATATAAGTTACATATATAATTCTATAACTTCCTTTGAATAAATAAATCTTCCTTAATTTAATCATTTTCATACATTATTAAACATGGACTAATTGGTACTATTAAATCAATGTTTTATTTTGGCTGTATGATAAATGCAAAAAAAATTAGCAAATCTTACGGTGATTTAGCTGTTTTAAAAAATATTAGTCTCGAGGTAAAAAAAGGTGAAATTGTATCTATAATTGGGCCATCTGGTGCAGGGAAAACTACTCTTCTTCAAATACTAGGTACTTTAGACAAACCAACTAATTCAGATGTTTCTATCAAGATTAATGGATTCGATATTTTAAAATTATCACCAAATAAACTTGCAAAATTTAGAAATAAACATATAGGATTTATTTTTCAATTTCATCAACTTTTACCTGAATTTAATGCTTTAGAAAATGTTTGTATTCCTGCTTATATTGCCGGATTTGATAATAAAAAAGCTGAAAAAAAAGCTATAAAGCTTCTGGATTTTCTTGGTCTTAAAGAAAGATATTATCATAAACCAAGCGAATTATCAGGAGGAGAACAACAACGCGTTGCTATCGCTAGAGCTCTTATAAATGAACCTGATGTTATTTTTGCAGATGAACCATCTGGTAATTTGGATAGCCAATCTGCTGACAACCTTCATCAGTTATTTTTGAATTTAAGAGATAAATTTGGTTATACTTTTATTATTGTAACCCATAATAAAGACTTGGCTGAGTTATCTGATCGCACTCTACTAATGAATGATGGTCAAATTATATAACTCAGATATTTTATTCAATGAATATTACTAAATCAGAATTAAAGGGATTTCTTGAAGAAAAAGTAACACAATATAATTCACCTAAGTTCATAACTTCAGATCCCATCCAAATTCCACATGAATTCTCAATTAAAGAGGATATTGAAATTGCAGCGTTTTTAACAGCTAGCATTGCATGGGGAAATAGAAAGAGTATAATAAAAAATGCTCGAAGAATGATGTCATTAATGGGTAATTCCCCTTATGATTTTATAATTAATCATAATGATACCCATTTAGATAGTCTAAATCATTTTGTTCATAGAACATTTAATGGTATCGACTTTATTCAATTTATAAAAAGTTTAAAACATATATATACAAGTCATGGAGGATTAGAATTAGTATTTGCAAAAAATTCAACTCCAAATGAAACACAATTAGCAATACATCATTTTAAAACACTTTTCTTTGAAATACCTCACACATTTCGAACTAGAAAACATGTAAGCGATCCTTTAAATAATTCAGCAGCAAAACGCATTAACATGTTTCTACGCTGGATGGTTAGACCAAACAATACCGGAGTTGATTTTGGTATTTGGAAAAAAATAGCTCTGTCATCACTATCATGTCCACTCGATGTTCATTCTGGAAACGTAGCAAGAAAATTAGGGCTTTTAAAACGTACACAAAATGATGCAAAAGCTTTGAATGAATTAGATAAAAGTTTAAGAGAATTAGATAAAAATGATCCTGTAAAATATGATTTTGCGCTATTTGGCCTTGGGGTCTTTGAAAAATTTTAATATGACTAAACCCTTAATTAGTATAATTACTCCATTTAAAAACACTTCTCAATTTATAGCGCAATGCATTGAGTCTATTCAAATGCAAACAGAAGAGAATTGGGAACTTCTGATTGTTGATGACCATTCTAATGACACCAGTTTTGAAATTGTTAATGAATATGCTGCTAAAGATTCTAGAATTAAAATTTTAAAAAACACTAAAACAGGAATTATTAGTGCGCTTCAAACAGGTTATAATCATTCTATAGGAAAGTTGATCACAAGAATGGATAGTGATGATATTATGCCAACGGAAAAACTTAAATCCATGTCACAAGAGCTAATTAATAATGGTCGAGGATATGTATCAGTTGGTATTGTAAAATACTTTAGTGATAGCGGAATTAGTGATGGCTACCACAGATATGAATCATGGCTTAATAAATTAACATTATCGGGAACAAATTATAATGAAATTTATAAAGAATGTGTAATTGCTTCTCCATGTTGGATGGTTTTTAGAGAAGATTTTGATAAATGTGACGGGTTTAACCCAAACATTTACCCAGAGGATTATGATCTCACATTCCGTTTTTATAAATATAATTTGAAATGTATACCATCAAATAAAATCAGACATTACTGGAGAGATTATCCCATTAGAACGTCAAGAACACATGAGCATTATGCGCAAAACTACTTTCTTGACATTAAATTAAAGTATTTTTTAGAACTTGAACACAACACACTTAAAACTTTAGTTCTGTGGGGTGCTGGAAATAAAGGTAAAACAATAGCCAAAATGTTAATTCACATGAAAATTAATTTTAAGTGGATATGTGATAATCCAAAAAAAATTGGGAAAGACATTTATGGTATAAAACTTATATATTACAAAGATTTCAAAGACTATAATTCATCTCAAAGTATTATTACTGTAGCAAATACAAATGCTCAAAACGAGATATCATTTTTTTTAAAATTAAAAAAATTAAAATCGATGACCGATTATTTCTTCTTCTGTTAAATCAATTAATTATATTTAAAAAGAACTAAAAAAACCATATGTTTTTTAAGAACCCTTCTATTTTATATGCAATCTTTGCTCTAATTATTCCTATCGTAATTCATCTATTTAACTTTAGAAAATTTAAACCTTTAATATTCACTAATGTAAAATTTTTAAGTAGTATAAATTCTGAGACAAAATCAATTAAATCAATTAAAAGATGGCTTCTTCTAGTCTGTAGACTCTTATGTGTTTCATCAATTATTTTTGCATTCTCCCAACCATATTTGTCAAAAGACAAGATTGCTTTTAAACCAAAAGAAACATTAGTCTATTTAGATAATTCCTTAAGCATGCAGTCAAAGTCAATAAACTTGCCATTGTTTAGAGAATATATTAATGATCTTATAGAAGTACTTCCTAATGAACAAAGAGTTAGTTTATTCACAAATGATAAAGAGTTTAAAAATATAGAAACAAAATACTTAAAAGAAAAAATTAAAACACTACCCTACTCATTAAATCAACTAGAATACAATTCTATTAAGCTAAAAACAGAAGATTTATTGTCTAAAGACGATCAAACGGAAAAGGAACTCATAATCATGTCTGATTTACAAATTAGAAAGGATAGTTTGAATAATATCTTATCAAAAAAATTCGATACTAAATTTCACAAAAAACCATTTTCAAAAAACAATATTTCAATTGACTCAGTCTATATTTCAAAATTTCAACCAGAAGCCCTAACAATTTCAGCTGTAATTAATGCATCTCGTAAAAGCCAAATCATACCAGTATCGATTTATGATGGTGAAGAACTTATTCTAAAAACAAATATAAATCCTGAGATTACAAGTGTAGCAAACTTTAACCTGCCAAATAAATCAATAAAAAATGGTGTTATTAGAATTAATGATAATACTAATTCATTTGACAATCAATTTTATTTTACCTTATCACAGCCCTCTAAAGTTAAAGTACTATCAATTAATGATCAAACTGAGGACAACATACTGAACAGTTTATTTAATAATCTTATTTTCGATTATAAATCCATTCAACTAAAAAAAATTAATCCGGATGTAATCGGTGACAATGATATTATAATTCTTAATGAGCTTACTAATATTCCCTCATTATTAAGTGAAAGTCTAACTTACTTTTCTAAAAACAATGGTTTTTTAGTTTTTATTCCCAATCTTTCTATTGAAACATTATCACCATATAATCGTTTTTTTAAAAATTATAATTTAAAGTTGACCGAACTAATTGACCTGCCAGAGGAAATGACTACTATTAATTTTAATCATAATCTTTTTAAAGGGGTTTTTAAAAAGCCCACCTCTAATTTTAATTATCCAAAATTTAATTCTCATTATATTATTACTGGTGATAAAAAAGAATCAATTTTGAAATTTAACAGTGGTGACGATTTATTGATATCTAAGAATAATCTTTACTTGTTTTTGTCTGCATTAAATTCTAAAAACTCAAATTTTTCATCTTCAGAATTGATTGCGCCTTTATTTTATAACATGGGTTATTTTAGTATAAATACAAATAATTTATATTACAAAATAGGCTTAAATCATAAGATAACTTTTAAACATAAAATTATAAAAGATAAAGTCATCAGTATAAAAGATAGTATTAACGAATTCATTCCAATACAAAGATCATATGCTACTAATTCTGAAATAGAATTGAATTACTATCCCAGTCTTTCTGGTCATTATAATGTGATTTATAATAGTAATAATTTAGGAATTTTAGCTTTTAATAATAACAGTGATGAAAGTCGAAATATCTACTCAAATCCAGACGTAATTTCAGAAATTCAAGTTAACGATGCATTAATAAAATTAATTAATGAAACAAAAAGTAAAACGAATTCTACTCCCTTATGGAAATGGTTTGTTATTTTTGCCTTAATGTTACTGATAACAGAAATATTTATTTTAAAATATTTTAAATGAATATACTTATAAAATCTGCTACTATAATTGATCCAAGAAGCAGTTTTAATAATCAAGTTGTAGATATTCTCATCGAAAAAGGAGTTATTTCTAAGATAGCTTCATCAATTAAAAATTCTCATAAATTCAAAGAATTGGTTTTAGATAACCTTCATATTTCGCAGGGTTGGTTTGATTCTAGTGTTAGCTTCGGAGAACCTGGTTTAGAGGATAATGAAACTCTTGAAAATGGTTTGAAAACTGCTGCATTATCTGGTTTTACAGATGTTGGTTTAAATCCACACTGCAGTCCTGTACCAGATTCAAAATCTCATATTTCTTATCTAATAAGTCAAACTAAAAACAATATTGTTAATACTCATCCTTATGGAAGTTTAACAGTAAAATCGGAAGGTAAAGAGTTAGCTGAATTGTACGATATGTATACAGCTGGGGCATCTGCTTTTTATGATTATAAGAAAGCTATAAGTAATCCTAATTTATTAAAAATTGCACTTCAATATGTAGCGCCATTTAATGGATTAGTTTTTTCATTTCCTGATAATAAATACATTTCAGGAAATGGGGTAATGAATGAACATATTACAAGCACTAAAATTGGTTTAAAAGGCATCCCTGCTTTATCTGAAGAATTATCTGTAGCAAGAGATCTTCAAGTATTAGAATATACTGGAGGTAAACTTCACATTCCCACAATATCAACTAAGAAATCTGTTGAATTAATAAAACGTGCCAAACAAAATAAATTGGGCGTTACATGTAGTGTTGCAATTCATAATTTGAGTTTGTCTGACAAAGAACTTGCCTCTTTTGACACAAATATGAAAGTTTCTCCACCATTGAGAACAGAAGAAGACTGTAAATCGCTTATCAAAGGTCTTAAAGAAGGTGTTATCGATTTAATTACTTCCGATCATAAACCTGTAAATACTGAATTCAAACAAATTGAATTTGATCATGCTGAAAACGGAACTATTGGTTTAGAATCAATTTTTGGAGCACTTAATACTATTTTTAGTACTAGAGAATCAATAAAATTTCTTACACAAGGAAAGTCTCTATTTGGAATTGACGACTACCCTATTGAAGTTGGGAATAAAGCATGTTTATCTTGTTTTAATCCAGACGCATCCTATGATTTTACAAACGAAAATATATTTTCAAGCTCAAAAAATGCAATATTTCTTAATAAGGAATTAAAAGGAAAAGTATACGGAATAATTGCTAACAACAAATTAAAAATAAACTATGAGTAAAGCCAATCGCTCTAAAGCGCTAGCTATTTTAGCATATTTCACATTTGTCGGATTAATTATTGCATTTATAATGAATTTGGAAAAAAGAGACCGGTTTATTTTTTTTCATATCAGACAAATGTTAGGCTTGATATTAATGCTCATTATTTCAAATGTAATTGAAGCTTATGTAAATAGTATATTTGGGTCTATACTTTGGGTGATTACATTCCTTTTTTGGCTGCATGGTCTTACAACAGCTATTAAAGGAAAATCTACTGAAATTCCTTTCATCGGTAATTATTTTCAGTCTTGGTTTGAAAATATTAAATAATGAGTTACAATTCAAAATTAGAATTCATAGAAAAACCATCTTGTTTAACAAACAATATTCCGTTGTTAGTAATGCTACATGGCTATGGTAGTGATGAAAATGATTTATTTGCTTTCGCCAATGAACTTCCTGATGAATACCAAATTATTTCTTTAAAAGCTCCATTTCCAATGCAACCTTATGGTAATGCCTGGTATGCTATAAATTTTGATAATGAAAAAGGAAAATGGAACAACATTCCGCAAGCGAAAGCATCAGTTGAATTAGTCCTTGAGTTTATTAAAGCCGTTGTTTCAAAACTCGATATTGATGAAAATAACATTACACTACTCGGATTTAGTCAAGGAACCATTTTAAGCTACGCAATTGCTTTGAATTATCCATCAATGATTAAAAATATTATTGGCTTAAGTGGTTATCTAGATCAAGAAATGATTTATAATAATTACTCTAAAGATGAATTAAAAAATATAAATTGTTATGCTTCTCATGGCGAACAAGATCAAGTCATACCACTGGACTGGGCTCAAAATTCTTATGAAACACTTTTATTAAAAGGTTTGAAAATTAATTTTCACACCTACCCTGTTGGCCATGGTGTATCGCAAAAAAACTTTTACGATTTAAGAGAATGGTTACTTAAACATTAATTAATGATAAATAATGTGGTCTGACATTTCAAAGTCAACACTTCTATCATCATTAACATAATATCTTAAAATTAATTCACCCCAATACTTTCCATCAGTAAAATCTGCAATAACCCATCTATGGTTAATTAATTTAATTGTGTTAATAACCATTTTTGAGGGGGTCATAGACTCATATGGAATTAATGGATGTGATTTTGTTTTATAATCATTAGTTTGCATCAAACTGTTTTTAACTAGTGCTTCTAATTCATTTGGATTAAAATTTGATATGAAATATTCTTGTGCTTGATCGTTATCACTGAAATTAAAATGTGATAAATCAAAAATTTTATCATTAACAAATTGAATTGAGTCTTTCAATTTTAAATTTTTTAATTCTAATCTTGATAAATCACGTTCATATTTATCTAAAATTTTTTTACTATTTACAACTTGAAAAACTGTAATTAAAATAGCAAAAACAAACAGATACAAAAAAATATTATTTTTAATCATAAAGATATTTTTAAATTATCGTAAGCTAGTTTAACGTTAATTGGTAAAGACTTTTCTACTTCGCTATGAAACCCTAATAAATGGCTAATATGAGTTAAATAAGCTTGCTTTGGGCTAACAACTTCAATAAAATTAAGAGCCTCTTGTAAATTAAAATGTGAAATGTGTGGCTCTATTCTTAAAGCATTTACAACCAGAACGTCCAAGTTTTTTAGTTTATCAATTTCGTCAGATGTAATTGTTTTGATATCAGTGAGATATGCAAAAGTATCGAGTCTAAAACCAAAAACTTGCAAGTTATTATGCAAAGCACTAATTGGAATTACTTTTTTTAAACCAATTTCAAAAACAGCATTTTCGTTTATAATATGTTGATTAACGCTTGGTGCTCCCGGGTATTTATCTTTGGTTTCAAATATATAATCAAAACGTTTTTTTAGAGAATTTAAAACCCTCTCGTGTGCATACAAGTTAATATTACCCTGCTTAAAATAAAAAGGTCTAATATCATCCAACCCCGCTGTGTGGTCAGCATGCTCATGAGTAAATAAAATACCGTCTAACTTCTTACAGTTAACATTTAACATTTGTTGTCTAAAGTCAGGGCCACAGTCAACTACAAAATTAAAATCATTCCATTGCATAAGAATAGAAACTCTTAATCTTTTATCACGCGAATCATTGCTTAAGCAAACGGGATGTTCACTTCCAATTATAGGAATTCCTTGAGATGTACCGGTACCAAGAAAAGTAATATTCAAATTTCAAGCTTTAAAACAAAAGTAGCTTTTTTTTTTATCTCATAGTCAATTTTAATACCTTTGTAATGACATTTAAATACCCAAATTTCATATGGAAATTACCCATAAAGGCGACAAGGATTTTGATCCGATTCCTTCAGTAAAATCAAAAGCACTAAGGATTAATTTAAATGAGAATATTTATGGTTCTTTTGCTGAAATAGGTGCTGGCCAAGAAACCGTTAGACAATTTTTTAGAGCTGGTGGTGCTTCTGGAACAATTGCTAAAGCTATGTCTGCATATGATAAAGATTTTAGTGATGCTGTTTATGGTATAGAGGATGACAAGCGTTATGTTACTGAAATGCGATTAAGAAAAATGCTTCAGCATGAAATCAATCTTATTGAGCAGCGAATCAAAAGAGAAAATCATCCTAATAAATTATTTTTTTCCTACGCTAATACAGTAACTACTATAGATTTTGCTAAAAAATTTAAAGGTCATGGTTGGGTTGGTCTTAAGTATCAACTTGAACCAGAGGGTGATTACAATGAAATAATTCTTCATGTAAGATTTAAAGAAAATGATGCTCGATTACAGCAAGAAACACTTGGTATATTAGGAACAAATCTTATATACGGTGCTTTTTATAAATACAATGTCCCCAAAAAACTATTGCGTTATCTATACGATCATTTAGACAAAGACCAAATCGAAATTGATACTATCAATTTTTCAGGTCCTGCCTTTGAAAATGTAGATAACAGGTTGATGAGTTTAGAACTGGTTAAAAATGGAATGACTGATGCTGTAATGTTTGATCCCTCAGGGAAAAACGTTTTACCAGCAGCAGTCCTGTACAAAAAAAATATTCTAGCCCTAAGAGGTAGCTTCAGGCCCGTTACGAAAGTTAATGAAGACATGTTTACGAAATCGTATGAGATGTTTTTAAATGAAAATAAGGTTGATCCAAAGAAAACCATCGTAGTCTATGAAATTACATTATCAAATCTAAGAGCTGAAGGAGAAATTGATGAACAAGACTTTTTAGACAGAGCCAAATTGCTTTGTTCTCTTGGTCATTCTGTACTCATATCAAATTTTCAAGAGTACTATAAGTTAATTGAATATTTTTCTCAATATACCAAGAGTCGTGTAGGACTCGCTATGGGTATAAATAATTTAGTAGATATTTTTGATGAAAAATATTACCGTCATTTAAGTGGAGGTATTCTTGAAGCTTTCGGTAAACTTTTCTATAAGGATCTTAAGGTTTATGCATACCCTATGAAAAATGATGATGGGTCTTTAATAACTAGTGATACATTAAAAGTTCATCCCCGCATGAAAGAATTATATAAATTCTTCAAATACAATGGTAAAGTTATAGATATTAAAAACTTCGATAATAGTATACTTCATATATTTTCAAGAAAAGTTTTGAAAATGATAGCTGAAGGTGAGGAAGGATGGGAAGAAATGTTACCCGCAGGTATTTCTAATTTGATAAAAACCAAGGAATTATTCGGGTATTCTAAGGATAAACTTGTATCTATTAATGATAAATAAAAAAAGCGCATAAAGCGTTTTTTTTATTTTAATATTTGCTCTGAATGAACTTTTGTTTTCACTTTATCAATAACTTCCTCAATAACTCCATTTGCGTCAATTATGAACGTAGTTCTATGGATTCCATCATATTCTTTACCCATAAATTTTTTAGGTCCCCAAACACCATAAGGCTTTATAACATCATGAGACTCATCTGCTAACAAATGATATCTGAAACCATATTTAGTTTTAAAATTTAACTGTCTCTTTGGGTTATCAGCACTTACACCAAGTACATCGTAACCTTTCTCTATAAAAGTATCGTAATTTTCGTTTAAATTACAAGCCTCAGCAGTACATCCTGGAGTACTTGCTTTTGGATAAAAAAATAATACAAGTTTTTTTCCACTGTAATCTTTTAAATTTACAAGATCACCATTCTCATTAATTACTGAAAAATCGGGGGCTTTATCACCAGGTTTTAAATGTGTCATAATTATTTATTTTTATAGTTTAAATTACAATTTATGACTAAAAAAGAAAAAGTACAATTTGTTATCGATACTTTAAATAAATTATACCCTCAAATACCTATACCACTTGATCATAAAGATCCTTATACTTTACTGATAGCGGTACTATTATCAGCTCAATGTACTGATGTTAGAGTTAATCAAATTACCCCTTTATTATTTGAGAGAGCAGATAATCCATATGATATGATTAAACTTTCTGTGAATGAAATAAGAGAAATTATTAAACCTGTAGGGTTGTCACCAATGAAAAGTAAGGGAATATATGGTTTGTCTAAGATTATAATAGAAAAACATAATGGTATGGTACCAAAAAATTATGAAGATTTAGAGGCACTGCCTGCAGTAGGTCATAAAACAGCTGCTGTTGTACTATCACAAGCATTTGGAATACCTGCATTTCCAGTAGATACACATATACATCGTTTAATGTACAGATGGAACTTAAGCAACGGGAAAAATGTAAAACAAACTGAAAAGGACGCTAAACGTTTATTTCCGAAATCATTATGGAATGACCTTCACCTACAAATTATTTGGTACGGAAGAGAATATAGTCCAGCCAGAGGATGGAAACTCGATAAGGATATCATAACTCAAACCGTAGGAAGAAAATCAGTATTAAATAATTATTATAAAATTAATTCTTAATCATTCTTATTTCAAGATTGTTAAAATTTTCAAAGTGTATAGCCTTTGAATAATCTAATAAAAATTTAATTGTTTGATGTGTTGCTTTTAAGGTAATCTCTTCTTGATGAGTTAATTGAGAGTAAAGTTCGTTCATAAATTAAAATTAAAATTATAATTCATAACGCAAACTATATATATTTATTATTTAACTGGTTAAGATAATTTTATTTAAATCAACAATTTTTCTAAGATTTATTATTGCATAACGCATTCTCCCTAAAGCAGTATTAATACTTACACCTGTAGTCTCAGATATTTCTTTAAAACTCATATCCTTGTACAAACGCATAAAAAGTACTTCTTTTTGATCGTTTGGAAGTTTTTCTATTATTTCTTTGAGATGAGTTTCGATTTGACTTTTTATTAATTTGTTTTCAATATTTAAATCAGAATCACTAATTGTAGTGAAAATATCAAAGTCACCAGAATTATCAAATTTAGGAATGCGATTATTTTTTCTAAAATGATCTATTATTAGATTATGAGCAATACGCATTACCCATGGTAAAAATTTTCCTTCTTCATTATATTTACCTCGCTTAATGGTATTAATTACTTTTATGAAAGTATCTTGAAAAATATCCTCAGTGATGTCTCTATTAAGGACTTTTGAATAAATAAAATTGAATATTCTGGAATTGTGGCGATTAACAAGTGTTGATAAACCATTTTCATTACCAGAAATATAAAGAGATACTAAATCTGCATCTGAGAGCTTGGTTAAATCCATAAGAATTACTTTTAAAGGTTTTAAAGTATATTAAAGTAATTTTATGGAATAGGCAGGTTTTTATAATTTTATACAAGCAAATATATAAAACTAAAGTAAAAAACAAAAGAAATTAAGCTATTTCGCCTTTAAAATAGGATTTTTCGGTCTTCTTAATAAAATATCTTATCATATATTTGTTTGATAATTTTTTCCAATGTCTGATAAAATTGATAAGATATCTCCCAAAGAAAACATCATCATAAAAGGTGCTCAATTGCATAATCTTAAAAATATTGATGTTGTAATCCCAAGAAATCAATTGGTAGTAATAACAGGTCTATCAGGCTCTGGTAAATCTAGTCTTGCTTTTGATACGCTTTATGCTGAAGGACAAAGGCGCTATGTTGAAAGCCTTTCAAGTTATGCCAGACAGTTTTTAGGAAGATTAAACAAACCAAAAGTTGAATATATTAAAGGTATAGCTCCTGCTATTGCAATTGAGCAAAAGGTCAATTCAACAAATCCTAGATCAACAGTTGGTACTTCAACTGAAATTTATGATTATATTAAATTACTTTTTTCTCGAATTGGTAAAACCTATTCACCAATATCCAATGAAGAAGTAAAAAAAGACAAGGTAAGTGACGTTGTTGATTATATAAAGTCTTTTCCTGCTAAAACTAAACTTCTTCTACTAACACCTATAACAACAAAAAATAGAACTATTGAAGAACAATTAAATATCCTACATCAACAGGGCTACTCTAGAATAGCTGTTGATGACGAAATTATTAGAATAGATCAATTTTCTGATAAAAATTTTAAGACTATTTTTTTAGTTGTGGATCGCATTGTTGTTAAGAATGATAATGGTTTTTTTAATAGGGTTGCAGATGCGATTCAATTAGCTTTTTACGAAGGAAATGGTACTTGTATTATAAAAAATATTGATGGTAGTCGCATTAAAAAATTTAGTAACCAATTCGAATTAGATAATATAAGGTTTGTAGAACCCAACACCCATTTATTTAGTTTTAATAATCCTTTTGGTGCTTGTCCAGTATGTGAAGGTTATGGTGATATTATTGGCATTGATCCAGAACTAGTTATACCTAACACCTCACTTTCCGTATATCAAAATGCGATAGCTCCTTGGAAAGGTGAAACCCTAGGTTGGTATAGAGATCAACTCATAAATAATGCTCATAAATTTAACTTTCCTATTCACAGACCAATATTTGAGCTCACTGATGCCGAAATCAATTTAATTTGGGAAGGAAACAATCATTTTGAAGGTTTAAATAGTTTTTTTGAGGAATTAGAATCTAAATCCTATAAAATTCAAAATAGAGTACTCCTATCACGTTACAGAGGAAAAACTAAATGCGGAAGTTGTAAAGGGAAACGATTAAAAAAAGAAGCAAATTATGTAAAAATAAATGGGGCATCAATTTCAGATTTAGTTGATAAACCTATCGTTGATCTGATCCCATTTTTTAACAGTTTAAAATTGAACCCCTACCAGGAGAAAGTTTCAAAAAGACTTTTAAAAGAAATTAAATCAAGGCTCTCGTTCTTGTCAAATGTTGGACTTGACTATCTTTCACTAAACAGGAAGTCCAATTCATTATCTGGTGGAGAGAGTCAGAGAATAAATCTAGCAACCTCGCTAGGTAGTAGCTTGGTTGGCTCCATGTATATATTAGATGAACCAAGTATTGGTTTACACTCTAAAGACACAGAACGTTTAATCCATGTTTTAAAAAATTTAAGAGATATTGGAAATACTGTTATTGTGGTTGAACATGATGAAGACATAATGCGGGCAGCGGATACAATAATAGATATTGGACCTGCAGCTGGTTATCTAGGAGGTCAGGTCGTTGCATCAGGTTCTTATAAGAATATTTTAGAATCAAACTCCTTAACTGCTAAATATCTCAATGGAGAATTACAAATTCCAGTTCCTAAAATCAGAAGAACTTCTAAATATTTTATTGAAATAAAAGGGGCAAAAGCTAACAACCTCAAAAATATTGATGTACGTTTTCCCTTAAACATGTTAACGGTGGTTACAGGCGTTTCTGGTAGCGGTAAAAGTAGTTTAGTTAAAAATATTTTATACCCTTTATTATCCAGAGAAATCAACGAAACTAATGATAAACCATCTCAATTTTCTGAATTCGCTGGAAATTATAAACATCTCAAGCAAATTGAATTTATTGACCAAAATCCTATCGGAAGATCATCAAGATCTAACCCAATAACATATATAAAAGCTTATGATGATATAAGAGCACTATTTGCATCAGAAAAACTGAGTAAAATAAGAGGATATAAGCCTAAACATTTTTCCTTTAATGTGGACGGTGGGAGATGTGAAACTTGTAAAGGTGATGGTGAAGTTACTATTGAAATGCAATTCATGGCAGATGTGCATCTAACTTGTGACAATTGTAAAGGAAAAAGATTCAAAAAAGAAATTCTTGAAGTCAACTATAATGGAAAATCAATAGATGACATTTTAAATCTAACTATAGACGAAGCCCATAGTTTTTTTGACGAGAATAAACAATCTAGACTTGTAGAAAAACTTAAACCATTAGTTGAAGTTGGTTTGGGTTATGTTAAGTTAGGACAAAAATCGTCAACATTATCTGGCGGTGAAGCACAAAGAATAAAATTAGCCTCTTTCCTTGGTAAAGGCGGACAAAATCGCCCTACTCTATTCATATTTGATGAGCCAACAACTGGGCTTCATTTCCATGACATTAACAAACTCTTAAATTCTTTCAATGCACTTATTAAGAGTGGACATTCTGTGATTGTTATTGAACACAATTTAGATTTGATTAAAAATGCTGATTATGTAATAGACCTTGGTCCCGAAGGCGGTGATAAAGGAGGAAGACTTGTAGCATTTGGGTCACCTGAAGAATTAGTATCGCAAAAAAAATCCTTGACTGCTGAATACCTCAAAGTAAAACTCTAGATTATTTTAATATATCAGATAATTTATGAGTTAAATTATAACGTGAATATTTTTCAAATGAATTCGATTTAGAAATAATACCGTTTCCTGTATATTGATTAAAATATGATTTCAGTGTTTCCATGAGGACATTTTCATCTGAATAGCTAAAATAATCTCCTGATTTGGTATCTGATATAATTTTTTTAATATCGGATTTATTAGGTCCAATTGCTATAATTGGCGTTTTTGAAGCTATGTATTCAAACAATTTCCCCGGTATAATATAGGATGCTGCATTAGAATTAGATTCTATTAATAACAATAATTGAGAAGCTTTTTGTGCTGCAATAGCATCCTCATGAGAAACATACCCCTTATAAGTCACAAAATCATCCAACTCATGAAATTTAATTGACTCTTTAACTGGTTCGGCAACAATACCATATAGCTCAATTCTCAGAGACTTAGCAAACTCAGAATCGTTTCTAACCATACTTTCTAAAACTTTCCATAAAATTTTTGGATTTCTTTCAGTTAACAACGAACCAATATGTGAAATCAAAAAATTATTAGATTTTATAATTGCCGAATCATTTATACTATCATATCCGTTTGTAATTAAAGAAATTGGTCTGTTTGTTTTACTTTGGAACTCAAGCATAGTAGCTGGACTTGTGACAATAATTTGATCAGAAGAATTTAAAATAAGGGATTCTAATTTATTATGTCTTCTTCTAGCAAAAGACAAAAGTTTTAATTTATTGTGATAACCTATTGATGTCCAAGGGTCTCTAAAATCTGAAATCCAACTAACATTACAATTATTTTTAAGTCTATATCCTGTAAGGTGAATACTATGTGGAGGACCTGAAGTTATAACGGTATCTATATTGAAATTTTCAATAAGTATTTTTGCTTTATTATAAGCTGAGTTAACCCACATGACTCTAGCATCTGGAATAAAGAAATTTCCTCGTATAAATAATAAAAAACGTTCAATTAAAGATTGTTTTTTTATAGGATTTATAATTCCTGAACTTAGATGTTTACTTTTTTTTCCAAAAATATTAGCTAGTTTGTAGGGTTCATTAATTGGTGATTTGAAGAGTTTTAGGTCAGGACTAATTTCATTAGTTAATGTATCATCTTGAAAAGGATAAGAGGGGTTTTCAGGAATTAAAACTATAGGCTCAATTCCAAAATCCGGTAAATATTTAGTAAACTTCACCCATCTCTGTACTCCAGGGCCTCCAGCTGGAGGCCAATAATATGATATTATTAGAACACGTTTATTCACTTTTCCTAACTTTCTTT
>JBELHJ010000047.1:0-17956 GCA_042091495.1 Bacteroidota bacterium | reverse complement strand
GAAGAAAAAAGACAACCTTTTGATTTACTAATATATAGACTTGAAAAAAAGGGAAATAAATATAATAAAAAAAAATATACTATAATGTAAAACCTATATTAAAGACAATAGGAATGGCAACACCTGAATTATTAAAAAATATATTTCCATTAGAGTAATGCATAATTCGTAAATCAAAATTATAAGCACGTTTTCTTCCGAAGAAGATACCAATACCCATAAAGTCCTGATAAGTAAATTTAGGTCCTGTTCCCAAACCATCAATATCAGACATTGATATGTAGGTTGGACCAATTAAGGAGTAATAGGTGTAAAAATCAAATGGTTTAGGTCGCCATAAATAAAATCGTAACACTGGAAATAGAGAAAGTGCATAAACATCCGAATCATTGTAGGAATGAAAATAAGTAAAGCTTGCCCCCCAATCCAGAGAAAAATAGCGCTCAGTTCTAAAAGCAGTTCTTTGGTATGCTAAAGAAAAAGTGGAATGTGCCATGACATCACCATGCCAAAAAACAGGAAGCCCTAAACTTTCAAAATTTCCTACTTTAGCTTGCATTGAAAAAAAACGGTTTGTAAAAAACCCAACTTCTCCTGATCCATATCCAATTTGAATAAAATCTTTAGGGAAGAAATAATCAGAATTTACATTATAAGCTTCGGCTTTATCTCTAGGTACCTGTTTTAAATTATAAACAGCGCCTAAAGTTGACTGAAAAGTGAATGGCTGATTGTGTTTTTTATACTCAGGTAAATAAGTCATGTTAAAAATTAAATCCCACTTGTCACTAATGGTATGTTGAATACCTGTACCTAGAACAGCAGTCATATAATGTGTACTGTTATATATTGGAATGTCATTGTCATAAATTCCTACTCTTGTAAAATTTCCAAGCCCTAACTCGGCATACCAATCTGTTTTTTTAGATAATTTAAAATTATTTTTTAATGATAGTGACCACATATTAACCCATACAGAGCTTTCTTGGCCATTATACTCAATATCATCATATTTAAACCATGAAGCAGGCCTCATTACTCCAAATTGTAATGCTAGATGCTCATTAAACTTATAGCCTAATAAAAATCGCCCAGAAAAAGGATTCATTTTTGTATCAGAAGATGTATATCCAGTATTTAAGTTCTCATTGGAGTATGGATAATAAATCCCACCTAAATTAAAATTGAAATACGTTTTAGATAGAAATGGACTCAATTGAGTATTTAAGTTTTTCTCACTTTCTGAATCTTGTGCAAAAAAAACACTAAACATTAAAAGAAAAATTAGTGTAGGGATAAAACAAGTTGGTTTCATTTGTTTAATGTGAACTGTAAATAAACTAAAACGCAACAAATAAAAAAAACTATGTTTATAATTACTGGAAGAAGAAATTTTAAAAATCGTATTGAAAATAATTAACAGGTAGATGAACTGACAGTTGTTTATGACTTAATATGATATTATATTTGCGGCTGAAAATACATATGTACATAATGATTCAAATTACTCTACCAGACGGTTCGATTAAATCCTTTAAAAAAGGAATTACGCCATACGATGTAGCTATAAGTATTAGTGAGGGATTGGCAAGGAATATCATTTCTGCAAATTTTAATGGAACTACAGTTGAAATCACTACACCTTTAAATAGTGATGGTACTTTGGTATTGTATACTTGGCAAAATAAAGAAGGTAAACAAGCGTTTTGGCATTCAAGTTCTCATATTTTAGCTCAAGCTTTAGAAGAATTATATCCGGGTATTCATTTATCAATAGGACCAGCTATTGAAAATGGTTTTTATTATGATGTTGACTTTGGAGATCAATCAATATCAGATAAAGATTTTTCGAAAATTGAAAATAAAATGCTAGAAATAGCAAGAGGGAAACATGATTTCATCATGCGTTCTTCTACTAAGGAAGAAGCTTTAAATTATTATAAATCTCAAGATAACCCCTACAAAGTTGAGTTAATTGAAAACCTGAAAGATGGAACTATAACTTTTTGCGATCATTCATCATTTACTGATTTATGCCGTGGTGGCCACATACCTAATACAGGAATTATAAAAGCAGTTAAAATCATGTCTGTTGCAGGTGCTTATTGGAGAGGAGATGAAAACAACAAACAACTTACTAGAGTTTATGGGATCTCATTTCCAAAACAAAAAGAACTTAAAACTTATTTGGAACTTTTAGAAGAAGCCAAAAAGAGAGATCACAGAAAATTAGGAAAAGAATTGGAGCTATTTTCCTTTTCAAAACGAGTTGGTCAAGGTTTACCGTTATGGCTTCCTAAAGGTGCTGCTCTAAGAGAACGCTTAGAAAACTTTTTAAAAAACGCTCAAAAGAAAGCGGGATATGAAATGGTTGTTACACCGCATATTGGTCAAAAAGAACTTTATGAATGCTCTGGACACTATGCTAAATATGGAGAAGATAGTTTCCAACCTATAAATACTCCTGCTGAAGGAGAAGAGTTTTTGTTAAAGCCGATGAATTGTCCACACCATTGTGAAATTTATAATTCAAAACCCTTTTCATATAAAGATCTTCCTAAGCGATATGCTGAATTTGGTACCGTATACCGTTACGAACAAAGTGGCGAGCTTCATGGTTTAACAAGAGTCAGAGGTTTTACACAAGATGATGCTCATATCTTTTGTACGCCTGACCAATTAGATGAGGAATTTAAAAATGTAATTGACTTGGTTTTATATGTTTTTGGATCATTAGGATTTGAAAACTTCACTGCACAAGTCTCTCTTAGAGATCCTGAGAAACCTGAAAAATACATTGGCGATACTGAAAATTGGGAAAAGGCGGAACAAGCTATAATCAATGCTGCTAAAGATAAAGGTTTAAATTATGTTGTTGAAACTGGAGAGGCTGCATTTTATGGACCAAAACTTGATTTCATGGTTAAAGATGCTTTGGGAAGAAGTTGGCAACTTGGTACCATTCAAGTAGATTATAATTTACCCGAACGCTTTGACTTAAACTATAAGGGAAGTGACAATGAATTACATAGACCAGTAATGATTCATCGTGCACCATTTGGAAGTTTAGAAAGATTTATAGCCATTTTATTAGAGCATACTGGTGGGAACTTTCCACTTTGGTTAGTACCAGAACAAGTAATCATATTATCTTTAAGTGACAAATACGAAAAATACAGTGAAAAAGTTTTAAATTTACTTGAAAATTACGATATTCGCGGCCTCGTAGATCATAGAAACGAAACTGTAGGTAAGAAAATCAGAGAAGCTGAAATGAACAAAATACCATACATGCTTGTTATTGGAGAGCAAGAGGAACTGAATAATACAGTAACTGTTAGGAAGCATGGTGGAGAAAATCTCGGTACAATGCGCATTGAAGATTTTTCCAGTATTA
The DNA here is from genome assembly GCA_042091495.1 of Bacteroidota bacterium. GTDB lineage: Bacteria > Bacteroidota > Bacteroidia > Flavobacteriales > Flavobacteriaceae > JBELHJ01. The sequence continues at coordinate 14,559 of JBELHJ010000047.1, read as the reverse complement.
TTTCAGATGATATAAGAAAGACATTAAAACATTTTAAATAAAAGTTTAATTAAATTTAGAAGCCATAGCAATAAGAAGAAAAAGAAGCTTTCACAAGCGTGTTGAAAAAGTAGACCTTCATAGAATTAACTCAAAAATTAGAGTTGATAAAGTAAGACTTGTAGGAGACAATATTGAGGTTGGAATATATCCTACTAGAAAAGCCCTTGAAATTGCAGAAGACCAAGGTTTAGATCTAGTGGAGATTTCACCAAAAGCCGATCCTCCTGTTTGTAAGATTATGGATTATAAAAAGTTTCTTTATGAACAAAAGAAACGTGAAAAGGTTCTAAAAGCTAAGGCAACTAAAGTTGTTATTAAAGAAATTAGATTTGGTCCTCAAACTGATGACCATGATTATGCTTTCAAAAAGAAGCACGCTGAAAAATTTCTAAAAGATGGTGCAAAGCTTAAAGCATTTGTATTCTTTAAAGGACGTTCAATCATTTTTAAAGAACAAGGGCAGATTTTATTATTAAAGCTTGCACAAGAATTGGAAGAGTTTGGTAAAGTAGAACAAATGCCAAAACTTGAAGGAAAAAGAATGACAATGTTTATTGCTCCAAAGAAAGTGAAATAACATTACAGATATAAGTGAAGTTAAATTAAAGTAGGAAAAACAAATGCCTAAAATGAAAACTAAATCTAGTGCTAAAAAACGTTTTAAATTAACGGGCACTGGTAAAATCAAAAGAAAGCACGCTTTTAAGAGTCATATTTTGACAAAAAAATCTAAAAAACGTAAGCTTGCATTGACTCATGACACATTAGTTCATAAGTCAGATGAAGACAACATTAAAACAATGTTGAGATTAAAGTAATTATTTCTTTAATCAGGTTAAATTATTTACAAACCATGGAGTAGAGCGAAAAAATTCAGTGAGTGTTTATTTATAAACCGCCTACTACAAAAATTTTAAAATTATGCCAAGATCAGTAAATTCAGTTGCAAAAAGAGCCAGAAGAAAAAAGGTTCTGAAGCAAGCAAAAGGTTACTTTGGACGTCGTAAAAATGTCTGGACTGTAGCAAAAAACGCAGTTGAAAGAGCATTACAATACTCTTACAGAGACCGCAGAAATAAGAAAAGAACATTCAGAGCTTTATGGATTCAGCGTATAAACGCAGGTGCCAGACAGCACGGAATGACTTATTCTAAGTTAATGGGTAAATTGAAAGCTAATAATATTGACTTAAACAGAAAAGTTTTAGCCGATTTAGCAATGAATCACCCAGAAGCTTTTGAAGCAATTGTTAAAAAAGTAAAATAAGGCATCTGCCTTAATTAATCAAAAAACTTCACTTTTAAAAGCCGATTCTTAGAGTCGGCTTTTTTTTATTATAAATACTATGAATCTTAAAGATATAAAACTGGTCATTTCTGATATGGATGGGACCTTATTGAATTCTAAACATGAAGTAAGTCAAGAGTTTTTTAATTTATTCAAACAATTGAAACATCATAATATTCTCTTTGTAGCTGCTAGTGGAAGACCCCACTACAGCATAGAATCTAAATTAAAAAGGATTAAAGACGATATTATTGTTGCTGGTGAAAACGGAGGAGTTGTAACCTATAAAAATGAAGAACTTCTTATTAGTAGTCTATGTAAATCAAATATAGCTCTAATAGATGATTATACTAAAACTATAAAAAACTGCCACCCAATTTTTTGTACAAGACATAAAGCCTATTTAAAGAAAACTTCAAATAATATAACCTCATCAATAAAAGAATATTATCAAAACTATGAACTCATAGATACTGTAGAAGAAATTCCAGAAAAAGTTATTAAAACAGCTATTTACCATGAGTCAGACGCTGAAAAATTCATCTACCCTATTTTAAAACAACTTAATTCAAAATTCAAAATCAAGCTGTCTGGTAAAAATTGGGTTGACATTTGCGATTTAAAAACAAATAAAGGAATTGCTCTAAAAGTTATAAGTGAAAGATTTAATATTTCATTAAATGAGGTTTTGGCCTTTGGAGATTTTAAAAATGATACCGATATGTTAATGATGACAAAATACAGTGTCGCTATGGAAAACGCTCATGATAGTATAAAAGCTATTTGCAACTTTGAGACTTTGTCAAATGATAATAACGGTGTTGAGTATGTTCTTAAAAAACTTATATCGCAAAAGGAACAAATTATATAGAACTTTAGGTCTTTTGCTTTTTCTTTTTGGCAGCAGGAAAAAGTACATTGTTTAAAATTAATCTATAACCTGGAGAATTAGGATGTAATGACAATTCTGTTTTTGGGTCTCCTACTCTGTGACTATAATCTTCAGGGTCATGACCTCCATAAAATGTAAAAAACCCTTTTCCTTTAATACCGTGTATATATTTAGCTTCAGCATATACTTTTCCTTCTCCTAAAATAATGACATTAGACTTTACTTCATCCCTATTAAATGAAGTAGTCTGTCCCATAAAACCCTTTATCAATGCTGTGTGATTTTGAGTTAACATACTGGGAACTGGATCCCATTTAGCAGAAAAATCAATAAGTGCAAAGTAATCCGATTGTTTGGGTACATTTCTCTTTGAGGTCATGTCTATTGATGAGAATTCGTAAACATTTGGGTTACGTTCTAAAATAAAATTCTTGAATGCGAATGCTTCTGAAAAATCTAATTTATTTTGATAAGATGGAGTACTTGGATCACCGTCAAACATAGCTTCACATATATCAACATTTTGAGCAGCTAATGCAATATCAAAACTATCTGTAGCGCTGCACATAGCAAACATAAATCCTCCAGCAGTTACGTAATCTTTAATTTTTAATGCCACATCACGTTTTGATTCTGAAACTTTTTTATAACCCAGTTCATTAGCTAGAGTTTCAGCATCATGTTTAGCTTCTATATACCATGCTGCTGATTTGAAAGCTCTGTAGAATTTACCATATTGACCAGTGAAGTCTTCATGATGCAAGTGTAACCAGTCGTATATCACTAAAGCATCATTCAAAACTTCTATATCATATACTATATCGTATGGAATCTCAGCATAAGATAAAACTAGCGTTACTGCGTCATCCCATGGTTGTTTCGAACTAGGAGAATAAACAGCTATTTTAGGCGCTTTTTCTAAAATTACAGCATCCATATTAGACGAAGCACTATCTATTTCAGATAAAATTGAACTTGTAGATTCTTCAGAAAGAATTTCATATGAAACACCCCTAATTATACATTCTTTCTTTAAATTATCATTGAAAGGCAATAAAAAAGAGCCTCCTCTGTAATTTAAAAGCCATTTTACTTTAATTCCTTTTTCTAGAGTCCAATAAGTTAGCCCATATGCCTTGAGATGATTTTTTTGATAATCAACATCCATTGGAATCAAAATGTAATTTGCGTTTACATTTTTAAAAATTCCCAAAAAGAGAAAGCAACAGATTAAAATTTTTGATTTCAAATAAATAAGAAATTAAAAAGGGACATCATTAGGATCATTTGGAAAATCCGGTGGACCGAATGCATCAGAGGCAGAAGGAAAATGATCGGATTTATATGCTTCATCATCAGTAGCATTCATTTTACTATGAAATTCTCCAAATGGTGTATCAAAATCTTCAAGGTTATCAAACTTTCCAAGATGACCAATAAATTTCAACCTGATATTATCTAATCCACCATTTCTATGTTTGGCAACAATAAATTCTCCCTGACCTTCAGTAGGTGAACGGTCCTCATCATCCCATTCTTCTATTTTATAGTATTCAGGTCTATATATAAAAGCAACAATATCAGCGTCTTGTTCAATAGCACCCGATTCACGTAGGTCTGAAAGTAAAGGGCGCTTGCTACCGCCACGTGTTTCAACTGCACGAGATAACTGAGATAATGCTATAACAGGAACATTAAGCTCTTTAGCAAGCGCTTTTAAGTTTCTTGAGATCATAGAAATTTCTTGTTCACGATTACCCCCTTTTTGACTACCACCCGCAGTCATTAACTGCAAATAGTCAATCACAATCATTTTTATTCCATATTGGGAAGCTAATCTCCGAGCCTTTGCTCTTAAATCAAAAATTGATAATGAAGGGGTATCATCAATAAAAAGTGGTGCTTTTTCAAGAGACTTTACTTTAACATTTAGTTGTTCCCATTCATGTTTTTCCAGTTTACCTGTTCTAAGTTTTTCGGAAGAAAGTCCAGTTTCACTTGAAATTAATCGGGTAATTAATTGCACAGAAGACATTTCTAATGAAAAGAAAGCAACTGGAATATTTTGATCAACAGCAATATTTCGAGCCATTGTTAAAGTTAGAGCTGTTTTTCCCATACCAGGACGAGCAGCTACAATAATCAAATCACTAGGCTGCCAGCCTGAAGTTAATCGGTCTAGCTTAGTAAACCCAGAAGGAATTCCACTTAACCCATCTTTATTGGAAATTTCTTCAATTTTTTTCTTTGCTTGAATTACTAAACTTTGAGCCGTCTCTGTAGATTTCTTAACATTACCTTGTGTTACTTCATAAAGTTTAGCTTCTGCATTATCAAGTAAATCAAAAACATCCTTTGTCTCATCATAGGCCTCTTCAATAATTTCATTTGAAATCTTTATTAGACTTCGTTGAATAAATTTTTGCAAAATAATTCTTGCATGAAATTCAATATGGGCTGATGAAGACACTTTTTGTGTTAAAGAAATAAGATAAAAGTCTCCACCAACCATGTCTAACTTACCATCTTTTCTCAATTGAGATGATACTGTCAATAAATCAATTGGCTCACTATTTTCAAAAAGTTTGAAAACAGCTTCAAAAATATAGCGATGTGATTCTTTATAAAAGGCGTGGGGACTTAAAATATCAATAACTTCATCAACTCCCTTTTTATCAATCATCATGGCGCCCAATACTACTTGCTCTAAGTCCAAAGCTTGGGGGGGTAATTTCCCTTGTTCGAGATTGATAATTTTGTTGGTTTCTAGTTTATATCCTTTCAGTTGATTTGGTTGTTTCATTTAACTAATGTACTTAAATAATTAATGATTTAATTCATTTTTTTAGATGACATCTTAACAATTAAATTGTTGATAAATATTAAAATGTGTTAATAGTCCAAAAAAAAACTGAAGTCAAAAACTTCAGTTTTATTTTATCGAAATAATACAGATAATTAACCATTAAAAATGCCCATCTGGTCATATTTATCCATTCTGTCTTTAATTAATTCTTCTGGTGATAATTTTTTTAAATCTTCAAAATGTTTAAGAATTGATTTTTTAACTGCTTTAAATGCTCCTTCACGATCTGCATGAGCACCACCAAGAGGTTCCTTTACAATTTCATCAACAAGTTTAAGCTTTTTCATATCGGTGGCAGTAAGTTTTAGAGCTTCAGCAGCTTGCTCTTTGTATTCCCAACTTCTCCAAAGGATAGAAGAACAAGATTCTGGAGAAATTACAGAGTACCATGTATTTTCTAACATCAAAACCCTATTTCCTACACCTATTCCAAGTGCTCCACCAGATGCACCTTCACCAATAATTACAGTAATAATTGGCACTTTGAGACGAGTCATTTCTAGGATATTTCTTGCTATTGCCTCACCTTGACCTCTTTCCTCCGCTTCTAATCCTGGATAAGCACCAGGAGTATCAATTAAAGTTACAACAGGTATTCCAAATTTTTCAGCAGACTTCATTAAACGAAGCGCTTTCCTGTATCCTTCTGGATTTGGCATTCCAAAATTTCTATATTGTCTAGTTTTTGTGTTGTATCCTTTTTGTTGACCAATAAACATAAAAGATTGATCTCCAATTTTTCCTAGACCTCCAATCATGGCTTTATCGTCTTTCACATTTCTATCACCATGCAACTCTAAAAAAGATTTACCGCAAAGTGCTTTAATATGATCTAATGTATAAGGTCTGTTGGGGTGTCTTGATAACTGAACCCTTTGCCAAGCAGTAAGATTACTATATATATCTTTTTTAGTCTTTTCTAATTTATCATGAAGGTTTTTACAAGTTTCAGAAACATCTACATCACTCTCTTTACCTATCACCTGACATTTTGATAACTGTTCTTCAAGCTCCTTTATTGGTAACTCAAAATCTAAATATTCCATTACCTTTCCTTTTGGTTTATAAAAGTTAGTGGACAAATATATAAACTTTAATCATGTTTATTTAACTGAATGTTTTCTTTTTTTTGCCTCATAAGATTTTAAAAAACCATTAGCAAGAACTGTAGCTATTATGATTAATGCTCCTACATAAAATGGTATACTCATTTTTTCATTATCTCCAAAAAGGTATAAAGCCATTAAAATCCCATATATGGGCTCTAAATTATAAGTTAAAACTACAGTATAAGGGCTGACATATTTCATTACGTGAGTTGCAGCAATAAAAGCATAAGCGGTACATACTGATGCCAAAATAAACAAGTAAAATAAATCGGTTTTATTTAAATCAAAAAAAGCAAACGAAAAAGAGTTATAAGTATTAAAAAACAATAAAACCGATAAAAAAATCACACCAAAAACAAACTCGTAAAAAGATATTACTGATGCCTTATGGGTTTTAATTAGCTTTCCATTGAAAACTGCAAATAAGGATGAAAAAAAAGCCGATAAAATACCTAATAATATGCCATTGATAAATCTGTATTCACTCTGAAATATTAATGAAACACCAATAACTACTATAATTCCAAAAATAATTTCATACCAAATGAGTTGACGTTTCAAAATTAAAGGTTCAATTATTGATGCAAAAAAAGCACCACTAGAAAACATAGCTAAAGCTATTGATACATTGGATTGATTGATAGATTCAAAAAAAGTCACCCAATGTAATGCTATAATTATACCACCAAAACAAAATTCTTTTAACGATTTCAAAGTGACTTTTAAATGAATTGCTCTAAATTTTAGGTATAAGTACATTAAAACTAATGCAAATAGCATCCTAAACCATACTAACGCGATAGACTCTAAAGAAATTAACTTCCCTAAAATAGCTGTAAATCCAGCTATAAAAACCAGAATATGAAGATGAATTAAATGTTTAAGTTTACCGCTTAGCATTGTTTAATAAATAAATAGCTAAAAAACCAAATAAGATATTTGGAAGCCATACAGCAATTAAAGGGGAAAAATTAGATTGTTGTGCTAGTACACCAAAAATTTTATCAAAAAAGACATATATCATAGCAATAGTAATTCCAAATGCTAAGTTAATTCCCATACCACCTCTTCGTTTAACAGATGACACAGAAACAGCTATTAAAGTTAAAATGAAAACAGCAACAGGTAAACTAAACTTTTTATATTTAACTACTTCATACCTTCCTATATCTGAAGATCCTCTTTGTTTTTCTTTCTTTATAAATGCATTTAATTCACCATAGTCTAAAGTTTCAGCGATGTATGACACAGGTGTTAAATCTTCAACTCTGAAATTAAATATAGTATCTAAGCGGGGTTTTGATTCAATTTTTTCCTCATCATCAGTTATAGTGCGCTTATAATATTTTAATAATCTGTAAATTGAATCTTTTTCGATATATCTCACAGAGTTAGCAAAAATTTTAACCTTTAATTTATCACCTTCAAAATGTTCAAATGTGAAATTTGACCCCCTTTTGTTTTTAGCATCGTAATTGCTAACATAAACAAAATCATCATCATTTATTTGTCTGTAGATATCTGTAGTTTGTTGAGGTTTTCGGTGTGACTTGAGATACTTATAGGTAAATTCATTAAATCCTTTACTAGCTTTTGGAGCTAGATACAAACCTAGTATTAAAGCTAAAAAAGCCACTATTGAAGCACCAATAAAATAAGGTTTTAAAAATCTATAAAATGAGACTCCTGAGCTTAAAAAAGCTACAATTTCAGTATTATTTGCAAGCTTTGAGGTAAACCATATAATCGATAAAAAAATAAAAAGTGGAAAAAGTAAATGTGCGAAATATATTGTAAAATTTAAATAGTATTCAGCGACAGCTTCAAAAGGAACATTTTTTTCTAAAATTTTAGAAATCTTTTCAGCTAAATTAACAACAATCCCAATGGGGATAAATAGCAACAGCATCATAAAAAAAGTAAATAGATACCGCTTTAATATGTACCAGTCTAATATTTTCAAAATTATAAGCGCTTATTCATTTGGTTAACCATTTTTGTCTTCCAATCATAAAAATCACCAACTAATATATGTTTTCTTGCTTCTCTAACTAACCATAAATAAAATCCCAAATTATGTATAGTAGCAATTTGTTTACCTAAAAGTTCATTTACTGAAAACAAATGACGAAGGTAAGCTTTGCTATATTCTGTATCCACAAAAGTAATCCCCATTTCATCAATTGGAGAAAAATCATCTTTCCACTTTTGATTTTTTATATTAATTGTTCCATGAGCAGTAAACAACATCCCATTTCTTGCATTACGTGTTGGCATTACACAATCAAACATATCTATTCCTAACGCAATATTTTCTAAAATATTTATAGGTGTACCAACACCCATGAGATAACGCGGTTTACTTTTCGGTAATACTGCAGTTACAACATCTGTCATGGCATACATTTCCTCTGCAGGCTCCCCTACTGACAATCCACCAATAGCATTTCCAAAAGCATCTTTACTAGCTATAAATTCTGCAGATTGTTTTCGAAGATCTTTATATGTACTGCCTTGGACTATAGGAAATAATTCTTGGCCATAATCATATTTAAGAGGCGTTTTATTTAGGTGTTTAATACATCTATCTAGCCATCTGTGAGTCATGTGCATGGAACGTTTTGCATAATTATAATCACAAGGATAAGGTGTGCATTCATCAAAAGCCATAATAATATCAGCACCAATAGATCTTTGAATTTCCATTACGTTTTCAGGTGTAAAAGTGTGATAACTACCATCAATATGTGATTTAAATTTAACCCCTTCTTCTTTAATCTTTCTATTACCAGAAAGAGAGTATACTTGATAACCACCTGAATCCGTTAAAATATTTCTATCCCAATTCATAAATTTGTGTAATCCTCCGGCTTTTTCAAGTATTTCTGTTTGGGGTCGTAAGTATAAATGGTAGGTATTACCTAAAATTATATCTGGATTTATATCTTGTTTCAATTCTCTTTGATGAACTCCTTTAACACTTGCAACTGTTCCAACTGGCATAAATATTGGAGTCTCAATTACTCCATGATCAGTAAAAATTTTACCAGCTCTAGCTTGACTTAAAGGGTCTGTATGTAATAAATCAAATGTCATTATAAAAATTAATCTAGCGACAAATATAACCAACTAAACAGCATGAGATTAGCAAAGGGTTTAAAATTGTTTAAAAATGAAAAGAAATGTTAATAAGAGAACTTGAATCTATGTTGTGTACACAGACAAAAACCCCTATTTTTGACCTCATAATTTAACAACATCAAATGTCAAATACACAGCAATTAGAGCGAATTACAACGCAAGTTCGTAGAGATATATTACGAATGGTGCATAAGGTTAATTCTGGCCATCCTGGTGGATCGTTAGGATGTGCAGAATTTTTTGTAGCCTTATTTTTTGAAGTTATGGATCGTAAAGACGGTTTTGATATGAATGGTTTTGAAGAAGATATCTTCTTTTTATCTAATGGTCATATTTCTCCTGTTTTTTATAGTGTTTTATCAAGATCTGGATATTTTCCAGTTGAGGAACTAAATACTTTCAGACTTATTAACTCAAGACTTCAAGGGCACCCAACAACTCATGAAGGACTTCCTGGAGTAAGAGTAGCTTCCGGATCTCTTGGACAAGGACTCTCTGTAGCAATTGGTGCTGCATTAACCAAAAAGCTTAATAACGACAATCATTTGGTTTATGCTTTAATGGGTGATGGTGAATTACAAGAAGGTCAGAATTGGGAAGCCATCATGTATGCCTCTGCAAATAAAGTTGATAATTTAATAGCTACAGTAGATTTAAATGGCCAGCAAATAGATGGTTCAACAGACGACGTTTTAGCAATGGGTGATATGAAGGCTAAATTTGAGGCATTTGGTTGGATTGTGTTGGAAGTTGAAAAAGGTAATGATATGAAGTCTGTTACAGATGGGTTAAATGAGGCTAAAAAAATGACAAGAAATGAACAGCCCATATGTATTTTACTAAAAACAGTAATGGGTAACGGTGTAGATTTTATGATGCACACTCATGCCTGGCATGGAAAAGCCCCCAATGATGAACAGCTTGCTACTGGTTTAGCTCAAAATGAAGAAACTTTAGGTGACTATTAATTCAGAAAACTATTATGAAAACATATACTAATACAGGAAATAAAGATACTAGATCTGGATTTGGAGCAGGACTTGAAACCTTGGGGAAAACAAACGAAAAAGTTGTTGCGTTATGTGCCGATTTAACCGGTTCACTTAAAATGGACGCTTTTAAAGCCAATCATCCTGAACGCTTCTTTCAAGTTGGAATTGCAGAAGCCAACATGATTGGTCTTGCTGCTGGAATGACTGTTGGTGGTCAAATTCCTTTCACGGGAACATTTGCTAACTTTTCTACGGGTAGAGTTTATGACCAGATTAGACAAAGTGTTGCATACTCAGATAAAAACGTGAAAATTTGTGCATCTCATGCTGGTCTTACTCTTGGAGAAGATGGTGCTACCCACCAAATTCTTGAAGATATTGGACTCATGAAAATGCTACCAGGTATGGTTGTTATAAATCCATGTGATTACAATCAGACTAAAGCGGCTACAATTGCAATTGCTGAACATCATGGCCCAGTATACTTAAGATTTGGTAGACCTAGTGTGCCAAATTTTACTGCAGAAAATGGAAATTTTCAGATAGGTAAGGCTATACACTTAATAGAAGGTTCAGATGTAACAATAGTAGCAACTGGACATCTAGTATGGGAAGCACTAGAAGCTGCTAAAATATTAAATGAATCTAATATTTCCGCTGAGGTAATTAACATACACACCATTAAACCTCTAGATGAAGAAGCTATTTTAAAATCTGCTGCTAAAACGGGATGTGTTGTAACCGCTGAGGAACACAATATTTTAGGAGGTCTTGGTGAAAGTGTTTCTAGAACATTATGTTTAAACTATCCTGTACCTCAAGAATTTATTGCGACTAAAGATACTTTTGGTGAATCAGGTATACCTGCGCAACTCATGGATAAATATGGGTTAAACAAAGAAGCCATTGTAAAAGCAGTAAATAAAGTAATTAACAGAAAATAACTATGAAACTTAACATAATAAAAATATCCTTTAGCTTTTTAATTCTGATATTAAGTCACAATACTTACGCTCAGTGGGGTGTTAAAGCTGGAATAAATTACAATTCAAATGGGGAACTCAAAGAAATCCCAGATAATGCAGAAAATATTATTCACGGTAGCGGAGATAAAAGTGCGGGATACCACATTGGAATTATAAGAAAAATAGATCTCCCTATTATGTTTATCAAACCTGAATTGGTATTTACGAAAACTAAAAGTTCCTATGACAATAAAGGTGATTTTGAAATGTCAAAATTGGACTTGCCTATTGTATTAGGTATAAAAATGGTTGGGCCACTTCATGTTTTAGCAGGACCATCTTTTCAATATCTTTTATCTAGTAAATTAGATGGTATTAAAGCAGAGGACATTCAAAATGACATCTCTATGGGACTCCATTTTGGAATTGGGGCTGAACTAGGCAAAATAGGTATTGATATCAGGTATGAAAGAGGTTTTACTAACAATGAGATTAAAATATTTAATATTGATCAAAGCAATTTTAACGTAGACTCAAGGCCAGAGCAACTTATTTTTAGTTTGTTCTACAAATTCGAATAAAAAAACCGCTTTAAAAGCGGTTTTTTTTATTAAGTCTAATCATCCTCTGGGAGTGTATCATCTAAAAATAAAGGAAGATTATTGATTCCAATATCATTTGTAGGATCACCGTCTTCATTGATATCCTCATTCAGAGTTAAAACGCCGTCACCATCATCATCTTGATCTAAAAAATCAGGGACATTATCATTGTCGGTGTCGTTATTATATGGATTATAATCTCCAATTCCAGGGATAAATGATCCACTTTCTTTATGAAAATTTCCATCTTCTAGATGTGTAGGAACATTATCATTATCATGGTCTATAGGAATAGCATTAAAAAGTTCAATTTTAAAGATTAAATTGGAATATGAAGGAATAGCGCTTTGAGACTGATTAAAATATCCAAGTCCAGATGGAATAAATAACGCACCAAAACCATAATCTGAATAAGCTATTGTTCCATCAGTATTCTCACTCAATGAAGCTGCTCCTCTAAATTCTGGAATCCCAAACTTCCATCCTGCTACAAGATTCAACAAATCAAATCTTACCGGATTAGATGTGCTATCAAAAGCTTCAGAAACATCTGGAACATTACCCCTGTAGTTTAATGTAATTTGATCTGAAAAATTAGTGGTTGTTGATTTCCCACCATTATTAAGCCTCAAAATATAAAGTTTATAATCTGTTTCTTCATGAATAACAGACATAGAATCCAATTTGGCACTATTTTTTAAAAGTATATGTCCTTCAGGTACAACTTCATTATCACCTAACTTAGAAATGATTAAATCAGAAATCTTGAAATCTGTGGCTTGATCAAAAAAGCTTTCGTTATAATAATGTGTGGCAAAATACTCTTGCCAAAGTGCTTCGTCTTCAATTTGTTGTTCTGCCCTATCTCTAATTTCTATAGTTGGAGAATTATCATCATCATTGTTACAACTCATTATAACAACTAAAACAAAAGATAAATTGAAAAAGAATTTTAATTTATTCATTATACAAATATAATTTACATTATTTTAAGTGCGCAAGATACAATAATCTTCTACTTTTGTATTATTAACCTTAGAGATTTTATTATAATGCGGATTGATAAATTGCTATGGGCATTTCGTTATTTCAAAACAAGAAATATTGCTTCGGAAGCTTGCAAAAAAAACCAAGTCAAAGTCAATGGAAATCTGGTTAAACCGAGCAAAGAAGTTTTTAATTCGGATTGTATTGAATTGCGAAAAAACCAAATGAATTACACCTTTGAAATTATTGCAATCCCTAAGAATAGAATTGGTGCAAAATTACTTGACATTCACAGAAAAGACACTACACCGAAGGAAGCTTTTGAAGCCCTTGAACTTTTGAAATATTCCAAAGATTATTACCGAAAAAAAGGAACGGGAAGACCTACCAAAAAAGATAGGCGTGACATAGAAGGTTTTAATGATAATAATAGTGATCATTAAATACTATTAAAAACAATATTATATTAAAAGATAATTGAACATTTATGAGTCCAAACATTATTTTAAATCATCAAGAAATTAATCATAAGTTGAACAGAATAGCACATCAAATATATGAAGCTAATATTAATGAAGAACAAGTTGTTCTTGCGGGAATAGACAAAAACGGTTTCATATTGGGTGGTTTATTAAAAGAAAAACTTGAAGAAATTAGTGAACTAGATGTTATCATATGTAAAGTTATTATAGACAAGTTAAATCCTTTAGAGGAAATTAAAACCTCTTTGGATGTTTCAAACTATAAGAACAAATCAATTATATTAATTGATGATGTATTGAATTCTGGAGCTACTTTAATTTATGGTGTAAAACATTTTTTAAGTGTGCCATTAAAGCGCTTTAAAACTGTAGTGTTAGTTAATAGAAATCATAAAAAATATCCTGTTAAAGCTGATTTTAAAGGCATCTCATTATCAACTTCATTAAATGAACATGTAACTGTATCATTAAAGAAAAACAATTACGAAGTTACCTTATCATAGATATCCAGTAATTGGTCAACAACAAAATCTGTATCCTCATCAACTAGTTTCAAAATATATTCTGATTTATTATAAAAATCACGTCTTTCAAATAAATGCTTAGCAATAAAAGTCTTGAGATTTTCTTTAGATTTAATTTTTTTTATTAAAGGTCTATTTTCTTTTTGATAGAATAGGCGTTCAGTAAGTACATCTAGATTTGTGTCTAAAAATATTGATGTTGAATTATCAGATTGAGATATAAGTTCCATATTATTTGCATAACAAGGCGTACCCCCTCCTAATGCAATGATAACATCACTTTGAATATTTAATAATTCCTTTAAATATAAATGTTCAACTTTTCTAAAATAAAGCTCCCCTTTTGAAGCGAAAATTTCCGAAATACTCATGTCTTCACGCTTCACTATATAGCTATCTAAATCAATAAAATTATTTTCAATTTTATTGGATAATAACTTACCATAAGTTGATTTTCCACATCCCATATAACCTAACAAAAACAAAATCATATGCTTAATAAATATTTTTTATTACATGTTATTTACTTGATCAAAAAAACAAAAAAATAAGGAGAATTAGCATTGTTTTTTTAATTAAACATTATATCTTTGCACCCGCGTTAAGGAAATAATGTAATTGACCTGGTAGCTCAGTTGGTAGAGCATCTCCCTTTTAAGGAGAGGGTCCT
>JBELHJ010000046.1:15872-17990 GCA_042091495.1 Bacteroidota bacterium | reverse complement strand
TTGGGCTTTACCACCTCTTTTTTCTCAATATCTCGCATTGATGCTACATTTCTTGATTCTAAGTAATAATTTATATCACCAAGAAAGCATTTTACACGCTGATCCTTAAATTCATAAACTGTAGTAGTTAGTCCTTGTAAAAAGTCCCTGTCGTGAGAAACCAAGATAAGCGTACCTTCATAACGAGACAGAGCCTCTTTTAAAACATTTTTTGAAGCAATGTCTAAGTGATTGGTGGGTTCATCCATCACTAAAACATTAAATGGCTGCAACATGAGTTTAGCTAAAGCTAAACGATTGCGTTCACCACCAGATAACACCTTTACGTATTTATCTACCTCATCCCCTCTAAATAAAAAAGCCCCTAGTATATCTCTAACTTTACTTCTGTTAGTTTCATTAGCCGCATCTATCATGGTATCTAAAACTGTTTTATTACCATCTAAATACTCGGCTTGATTTTGAGCGAAATATCCTAATTGCACATTATGTCCAAGTTTTAATTGCCCTTTATGAGCCAATTCTCCCACAATAACTTTAGCAAGCGTTGATTTACCTTGGCCATTCTGTCCAACAAAAGCCGTTTTAGCACCACGCTCAATTAATAAATCTACAGAAGAAAGCACCAAATGCTCATCATAAGATTTAGAAACAGATTCGGCCTCGATTATTACTTTTCCTGGTGTAACCGAAACTGGAAAATTTAAGGTCATTACACTGTGATCATCTTCATCAACTTCAATGCGGTCAATTTTGTCCAGTTTTTTAATTAATGACTGCGCCATTGACGCCTTAGAGGCTTTCGCTCTAAACTTTTCTATAAGTTTCTCTGTTTGTTCTATTTGTTTTTGTTGGTTCTTTTGAGTGGCCAGTTGCTGTGACTTTAGTTCTGCTCTTAAAGTCAAATATTTTGAATAGGGCTTATTAAAATCATAGATGCGTCCTAAAGAAATCTCGATAGTTCTGTTGGTAACATGATCTAAAAACATTTTATCGTGAGAGACAATAACTACAGCCCCTGAATACGTTTTTAGAAAGGTTTCTAACCATAAAATGGATTCAATATCCAAATGGTTTGTAGGCTCATCTAAAAGTAAAATATCATTATTCTGAAGTAATAATTTTGCCAATTCAATACGCATACGCCAACCCCCAGAAAAAGTATCTGTAAGCGCATTAAAGTCGTCACGCTTAAATCCCAATCCTTGTAGGACCTTTTCTGTATTACCCTGGTAATTGTATCCACCCAAAACCTCGTATTGGTGTTGTAAATCATTTAAATCAATTAATAATTGATTGTAAGATTCACTTTCATAATCGGTGCGTTCAGCCAAGGCCAGATTTATGGTTTCTAATTGATGTTCAATAACTTTAATCTCTTGAAAAGCCTTGTAAGATTCTTCTAAAACAGTTCGACCCTGAATAAAATCAATGTCCTGGCGTAAAAACCCAATTTTTAAATGCTTATCAGTAGCTATCTGTCCAGAATCTGGTTCTAAATCTTTGGATAAGATTTTTAACATGGTAGATTTTCCTGCGCCATTTTTTCCTATAAGTCCCACCCGATCGCCAGGGGTTAGTTTAAAAGAAATATTCTCGAAGAGATAATCGCCTTGAAAGGAAATAGAAAGATTATGAATATTGAGCATAAATGTTGTAGTTCTAAATTGGTAACTTTACAGCTGAGCGCAAAATTAAACAATTAGAATGATTCCCAAAGGCACAAAACTCTATAGTATTTTAAAAGGTTATTGTCCAAAATGTCAAAACGAATCCATGTATGTTGAATCCAACCCCTATAAAATTATAAGGGTATTAAAAATGCATGAACAGTGTTCTAATTGTAACACAAAGTACAGTATAGAACCCTCTTTTTTCTATGGCTCAATGTATGTAAGTTATGCCGTTGGCGTTGCTTTTGCCACCGCAGCCTTTGTAGTAAGTTTTTTACTATTAGATTTTAATCTGCTGAATACATTCTTTAGTATAGTTGCGACATTATTCTTTACTGCCCCTATCATTATGCGATTAGCTCGAAATATTTGGATTAATCTCTTTATGTCTTATTCTAAAGATCTTGATAAAGCGCGCTAAATCGGTCTATAGACAGCTCTGATT
>JBELHJ010000046.1:13502-15772 GCA_042091495.1 Bacteroidota bacterium | reverse complement strand
ATACGCTCATAAAACGGCAAAGCAATATCTAGTTGTGATTTAACTTCCCATACTTTTGAAAAACGTTTTAAAATAACTGGATTGTACAAACCTGCAGCTACTTTTGATGATTGTTGAGAGTTATCATCAAACACTTTGAAAGACATGCCATTTTGCTCTAAAACATCACAGTAAGCAATGCCTGCTAAACTACAACCAACAACTAATACATCATAATCCATGTGGTAAAGATAAAGCTTAGGATATAAAAAAAGCCCACCTTTTGGTGGGCTTTAATATTTAAGGATCTTAGTAAGACCACATATCTTGTTCAAAGTTTCTGATGTTATCTTTAATACGCTCAGATTCCAATAATTGCATTAAAGCATTACCGGGAATGTAACGTTCAATTTCTCTATCACCATAAACGTTAGCTTCTTTATAAATAGTAGCGTTAAATCTACGGCTGTTCAACAAGTGATCAAATGAAATTGGTTTTGCTGAATTCTTATTATTAAAAGACTTAGCATCTGTAAGCAACTGTCTTGCTTCAGGCATGTAAACCCAAAATAGTTCAATTGGCGTTTTATCATCTTCATTGTCTGAGTTCTTGAAACGCGCTTCAGGAGCTGCAGGACAAAGTGCTAATAAACGGTATTTTAATTCACCCTGACGCTTGTCAAAATACCACATCCCTTTAATTCTGAATTCTTTAATGTCTGCTGGTCCAATCTCTTCTCTAATCCAATATTCTTCTGGAAGTAAAGATTGATTTGCTAATACCTCATCTTCAGTAAGACCATTAGCATTCATGTAATCTGTACCAGAATCATCTATTTTCTCATAAACTAAAGCACTTTTAACTTGCTTTATAGAAACAGGTTCAGTGAAATAGCTATCTGTATAAGCCGTCACATCACCATTTCTTACAGCTTGCCATAGTGTAGTAAATAACGAACGTCTGTAAAGATCAATATTAGTTTCATTGATTGGGAATAAATAAGGAAAGTTAACTTTCTCATCTAAAACAATCTTTTCCCAAACAATTTTAGAATACAAGATATCTCTATCATCAACATATCCGTATTCAAGAGGCTTATCTTCTGCTAGCTGCATTTGAGCCTCGGTTTTTAGTCCAATTTCTTCAGGAATACTGGCATTTAAAATATTAGTTTGCCCAAAAACTGATGCTGCAAAAACTAATGATAAACCAAGGATACTATTCTTTCTCATAATATTTTGTATAACTATTATTTGTTCTTTTATCTAACTTTTTAGTTAGTAAGTTCTACAATTACTGGAGCTATTGACTTTAACTTATAAGTTGAGTTTCCAGTAATCTTTGCTTTAATATCTAAAATTTGAATGGCGTCACCACGTCTTGCTCTTTTCATTGCATCTCTGGCTGCTTTATTAAATTTAGTTCCATTTACTTTAATTGAAGCTTGTCCGGGTATTTTGACTACAAATGATTGTACTTCAATAGGTAAATCAAAATCAAAATCATCTAGTTTAGCTCCTATGGTACCAATTTCAACATTACGTCTAGGTAACTTAGCACCACTTTCTTTTCCTATAATGGTCCCTGTTGGTTTAGGTATATCTTTAATTCTAAAAGTAGCGTTGTCTGTTACTTTAGATCCGTCAGGAAGTGTTCCAACAACATTAATCTTAACTTCTTTTCCAGCACCTGGACGCATTTCATATCGTCCTTTACCTAACTTAGATAAGCCAGGAGCACTAGCTTGGATATTGTTAGAGGATACCCCAGCAAAAGTAATTGTCATTGGGTTAACCACCCCACGATAAACTACATTCATCTTGTCTGCAGAAATAGTAGCAGAATTGGGCTTGTTCACTACTGCGTAAGAGCTCACTACAGGTATAGAAATGATTGAGTCACCTTCTCTAAATTGGAACTCTCCTTTGATATCACGCTCTCCAACTGCTCCTGCAGGGAAATCTAATAAGGTTTGTCCGTCTTGCATAGCATCTGGTGATAACTCTCTTCCATTAATAACTACCTTGTCAGCACGTAAAGTTTTATCCTTCTTACCTAAGATAATTTTACCTTTGAAGTTTTCTCCATTGAAAAAGGCAGTTTTTTCTGGAACGACAATAGCTTCAAAATTGGTTAATGACGCTTCTACTTTAAGTTTTCCTGCCAACATAGATGATAAAACTTCAGATTGAGTTGTTTTAACATCAGACTGTAAGGATGTTAATTTAGTTACAGATGCAATTAAAGGAAAATGCTTGTAATTGTATTCTAACCAATCTACTTCTATACC
>JBELHJ010000046.1:0-13402 GCA_042091495.1 Bacteroidota bacterium | reverse complement strand
TGTATTTTGCCGGTTGTTCTTCAACTTTAGCATCTAGTCCTTCCATAAACGCAAGATTTCTTGCGCTAGCTGCAGTGTTAGATTCAACAAACTTTTCGTTCATTAATCCAAATGCAGATAATACTTCTTTAGACATATTTAATGCTAACATCGAAATGAAGATTAAATACATCAAGTTAATCATCTTTTGTCTTGGTGATAAATTACCTCCTGCCATACTAAGTAGTTTTTGGTGTTACGTTAATAATTAAACTAATTAGTTTTTGTTCATTGCAGAAAGCATTCCACCATATACCCCATTTAAAGAAGATAAATTAGTCGCTAAAGATTGCATTTGCTCTTTTAATTTCAAGGCGTTATCAACAGACTCTTGATTAATTTGAGCTTGTCGCTCAGCATTTTCAAGTTGTACTTTGTATAAACTGTTAAGTGATTCCATTTGGGTAGCAGCTAAAGTTAACTCCTCACCATATTTTTGAGTAGCAGACATTGAATCTGTAGTAGGAGCAATTTGTTTTGCTGCACTTTCAAAATTCTTAATACTGTGACCAAGACTAGACATCAATTCGCTATCAATCTTAGCCTCTTGTAAAAGACCATCTAATTTTTTTGATAACAATCCTTCAGGACTTTCTTTCTTTTCTGAAGACTTCCCTCCGACTAATTCTGGGTATACCAAAGACCAATCCAGATCGTCATCTACTGGCTCAAATGCAGAAATTGCAAAAATTAACGCTTCAGTTACAAGACCAATAGTTAACATGATGTTTCCATTGATAGGACCAATTTCAAAGTGAGTAATTTTAAATAACGCACCAACAATTACTACTGCTGCTCCAAGACCATAGGCCATATTCATAATTTTTTTTCCTGCTTTTGACTGTGCCATAATGTTTAATTTTTTAAGTTAGGTTTAGATTTGATTAATTTTAAAGGGTATCTTAATTATTAAATTCTGTTGAAGTTACGTCTTCTCCCATGTAATCTTGAACGGTTCTAAATCCAATGTAACTTCGAGCTGAATCTGCATATTCATAATCTCTTGAACTTACTTGCAAGAAATAAGCTACATCTTTCCATGATCCACCACGTATAACTTTTCTATCATTGGATGAATCATTAACATTTGGATTTATGGAAGACATATATTCGTATGATGCTGGATCGTATGATGTGTCTACCCACTCTGCTACGTTTCCAGCCATATTGTACAAGTTGTAATCATTAGGTTCGTATGCGTCCGCTTCAACTGTGTACAAAGCTTGGTCAGCAGCGTAATCTCCACGCAAAGGCTTAAAATTGGCCATAAAACATCCTCTATCGTTTTTAGCATAAGGACCTCCCCATGGATAAGTTGCACCTTGAAGACCACCTCTAGCTGCATATTCCCATTCTGCCTCTAATGGTAATCTGAAATCTGGAATTGTACCATTATTTTTACTTTTTAGATATGCATTCTTTTTAAGTGTTCTCCACTGACAAAATGCAGCAGCTTGTTTCCAAGTTACACCTACAACAGGATAATTACTGTAAGCCTCATGAGAGAAGTAATCGTTATGCATAGGCTCATTGTAAGAATATTTGAAATCTCTAATCCAAGCCGTAGTATCTGGATAAATTTCTACTTTTTCTTTTATTAAAACATCTGAAGCTTTTAAAGATTTGTCTTTAACCGCTTTTTGAATATCTAATTTTGTATACTGGAATTGGAATTTTTCAACCTTCCAAGTACGTTCACCATTAAAAGATTCTTCAGCAGATAAATACATGGAATCCATAACTTCAGCATAATACTCGTCTGGATAATCTTCTGTGTCGTAAATAATATCAATGTCACGGTTTATAAGACGACCTTCATAAGGATCTTCACCCATACCACTGTAGTTGTCCTTCATGTATTTTTCATATACACTTAAGTCTTCTTCTTCTGCATCTCTAAACGCATAATCTCCAATACCTCCATCTGCAGATGTTTTACCAACATCGTCCGCCATGATTGCTAAATTTCTTCTGATTATTGAATCTCTTACCCAATGTACAAAAGAGCGGTACTCACTGTTTGTAATTTCAGTTTCATCCATGTAAAAAGCGCGAACTGTAGCTGTTTTAGTAGGTGCATCATTCACACCTGCTAGGTCATCATCAGACTTACCCATTATAAACGAACCACCTGGTATTAAGGTCATTCCATAAGGCTTTTCTGAGTGCCAATTTTTTCCTTTAGTTCCCACTAACTCACCACGATCACCAGAACCACAGCTAAACACTACTGCAAGTAGCATTGTTAATAGTATAAACTTTTTAGTATCCATAGAAACTTAACGTTAATTATTATTTGATTTATGTGATAAAATACATCTAATTTAAAGTCCGTAAAAATATCTTTATAAATTTAAAAAAACAATTTTTTTTATTTTTTTTTTGCAGTTCATCCAACTAAAATAGCATTTTATCGATATAAAATGCAAGCAAATTAAGTTAAACTTTTTTTGAAGGCTTTAAACCACCGTTCTGGCACTTCTCCCTTCACTGCTACAAGATAATCATTATAATTGCAAGGTAATAACGTATGCCTTTTCAATTTATTATTGACTTCTTCTAAAAATGGAATTTCCATCCACCAGCGACCTGTCTTAACACTCTTGTAAAAAACTATATCTTGATCTTCTATTAAAACGTTATATTTTTGGTAAAGTTGTTCGTCTTTAAAATCATCGTCTTTAATACGACAATTAATTCCCTCTATAAAATACCAAATAATTTGCGAAACCATCATAGGGGTGATACCATCTGAATTTAATATTTCATTGAATTCATATATACCAAATGAGGATAATTTATTGCTAATTCCAGCATACCTGGCAATAGCACAAATTTCTCGACCCGTGAAACCATTGGGCGAATACCCTTGATTAGGCCCAAGTTCGGAAGCTTTCAAGGCTTTCAAGTCTAAACTTACAATATGAGCATCTCGCATTATAGGTTCAACCAGGCTAATATCTGAAGAAACATCACCAATACGATACCCCTCAAAATACAAACGCTCTAACAAATCGCGTTCTTCCTGAGAGTTATAATACGTTTGATAGCCTAAAACTGAATAATTGAACAAATTATAGGGTTCCTCCAAAATAATTTTCCCTAAATAACTGTTATTTTTCAAAGACATAGAGGCATCTCCCAAATCAAAGCAGCAATCTACATTAACCATATTTATCATGGGAACTAAATTATCATAAGCTCTGAAATTAGCATAGGTTAAATCCTGACTACCACCTATAACTATTGGAATGATTTGTTTTTCTATTAGTATAGCTATTGTTGTTCTTAAAGCGAAATAGGTGTCTTCTACAGAATTACCTGGTAAAATATCTCCTAAATCAGCAAGAACAGAAGACCAATTCCCTGGAAACATGGCATACAATGCCATTCTAACTGTATCAAAATTAATTTCAGCTTCTGTGTAGTTTACTTTATTTCTATGTTCTGGGACTCCAATTATGGCAACGTTAACACCTTCTAAATCGGGCATTCCAGCTTCAAGAGAATGACACCTGATTTTGTACCTCATTGCTTGAGGAGATAACGACTTTGTCTCATTTAACACCCAATCGCTAACAGGAGTTAGAACATTAAATGCCATAATTACTTCTTTTTAGCTGAAGTTGATTTTTTTGTAGTTTTTCTGGCTTTCTTTTTAGGAGCGTTCTTTTCAATTAACGCCTCTGCTTCTTCTAAAGTCATCTCAGACACATCGTGGGTTTTTGGTAATTCTACTTTTACTTTCCCTTTTATTACGCGATGCCTTCCCCATCTGGCTTTCTCTACACGAATACCGACATCACTCCAATCATGAATTAATTTATCCTTTTCTTTCTGAATTTTATCTTCAATTAAAGTTACAATATCTGTATCAGATAAATTGTCCCAATCGTATTTTTTATTAACATTTATGAACATTCCACTCCACTTTATGAAAGGACCAAAACGCCCTTTACCTTTGGTTACTGGAAGGCCCTCGTACTCATATATAGGTGCATCTGCTTTTTGTTTTTCCTTGATAAATTCTATGGCTTCTTCTAGGCTTACAGATAATGGATTGGCACCCTTAGGCATTGATACAAATGCAGAACCAAATTTAACATAAGGACCGAAACGTCCATTATTCACAGAAATATCTTCCCCTTCGTAAACCCCTAAATCTTTGGGTAATTTAAATAAGTCTAATGCCTCTTCAAAAGTAATATTATTCAATTGTTGGTCCGGGGTAAGGCTTGCAAACATAGGTTTTTCTTCTTCATCCTGTGTCCCAATTTGCACCATAGGTCCAAAACGCCCGAGACGCACACTAAGTTGTCTTCCAGAATTTGGATCTACACCAAGAATACGTTCACCAGACTCACGCTGTGCATTAGCACTTACATCTTCAACTTGAGGATGAAAATCACTGTAAAAGGCCTTCATTATATTGGTCCAGTTATGCTTGCCCTCGGCTATTAAATCAAAATCTTGTTCAACCTTAGCTGTAAAATTATAATCCAAAATACTCTCAAAATGATTGACCAAGAAATCAGTAACAATCATACCAATATCTGTTGGAACCAATTTTCCTTTATCAGAACCCACACGTTCGCTTAGTGTATTATCTAGAATATTCTCATCTTGAAGTTCTAATTGCGTATAATTACGCTCAACACCTTCAACAGTTCCTTTAGCAACATACCCTCTATTTTGTACCGTAGAAATTGTAGGCGCATAGGTAGATGGTCTACCAATACCTAATTCCTCAAGATGCTTTACTAAAGACGCTTCAGTGTAACGGTATGGTGGCCTTGAAAAGCGTTCAATAGCTGTAATTGATTTTCTATAAACCTCCTCTGCCAAATTTAAAGCGGGTAACATGCCTTCCTGTTCAACATCTTCATCATCTGTACCTTCTAAATATACTTTTAAAAACCCATCAAAGGTAATTACCTCACCATTAGCTGAAAATAATTTATTATGGGTTGATGCCTTAACCTTAACATTTGTTCGCTCTAATTGAGCATCACTCATTTGAGAAGCTATAGCACGCTTCCATATTAATTCATATAATCTAGACTGATCATAATCAACATCTACAGTTTGCCTCGTAAAATCTGTTGGACGTATAGCCTCATGAGCCTCTTGGGCCCCTTTAGATTTCCCTTTATAATCCCTTGCTTTGTGATAAGATTCCCCATAAGCATTTAGAATTGCATTTGCTGCACCTTGTTTAGCTTCTTGAGATAAGTTTACACTATCTGTTCTCATGTAGGTAATTAAACCTGCCTCATACAAACGTTGGGCTAAAGTCATGGTCTTACTAACAGAAAAATATAATTTTCTTGCAGCTTCTTGCTGAAGAGTTGACGTTGTAAAAGGTGCTGCCGGTGATTTTTTGGCAGGTTTCTTTTCGAGTTTATCTACTGAAAATAATGCTTTTTTATTGAGCTCAAGAAATACTTCCGCCGCTTCTTTAGTTTTAAACTCAGTACCCAATTTAGCTTTAAAAGACGCGTCTTTCGTGCTACTAAAAATAGCACTGACTTTAAATGACGCTTCTGGTATAAACGATTGAATCTCACGTTCGCGTTCCACAATAAGACGAACTGCAACAGATTGCACGCGTCCAGCGGACAAACCACCTTTCACTTTTCTCCATAGTACTGGAGATAATTCATAGCCTACTATACGGTCTAAAACTCTTCTAGCTTGTTGTGCATCAACCAGCTGAACATCTATGGTTCTCGGATTTTCAACTGCTTTTTGTATAGCAGACTTAGTAATCTCGTGAAAAACAATACGTTTTGTCTTAGAGGTATCTAAATTTAATTGTTGAGCTAAATGCCATGCAATAGCTTCTCCTTCTCGATCTTCATCACTCGCCAACCAAACCATCTCAGCTTTCTTTGCTAAATCTTTAAGCTTCTTTACCAGCGCTTTTTTGTCCTTAGAGACCTCATATTTAGGCATAAAACTACCTGCAACATCAATCCCCAATTCCTTGGATGGTAAATCTGCAATGTGTCCAAAACTTGATTCAACCTTAAAGTCTTTTCCCAAAAACTTTTCGATTGTTTTGGCTTTTGCGGGGGACTCAACTATAACTAAATTCTTTGCCATTATTAGGTTTTTTGATGTTACAAATGTATATGAAAATTTAAAAATCAAAAGATTCTTGTTAAAATTCACAAAAATAAAAATTCAGAAAAGCTGAAATCGCCTCAATTAATATGTCTGTCATTTTGTCATAAATATTCAATTTTAATTGTAACTTTGCCCCAAAATATACATCCTTTATAATACTATATGGAGAAGATCATAGAAGAGGACAAACAAGGACAAAGTTTGAATTTAGAACATTCCAAGGGTAACAATCGCAAGTTATTTATTGAAAGCTATGGCTGCCAGATGAATTTTAGCGATAGCGAAATTGTAGCCTCTATTTTATCTAAAGAAGGTTTTAATACGACCCAAAATCTTGAAGACGCCGATTTGGTTTTGGTAAACACCTGTTCAATTAGAGATAAAGCTGAACAAACCGTTAGAAAACGTCTTGAAAAATATAATGCCGTAAAAAAAATCAACCCCAGTATGAAGATTGGGGTTTTAGGTTGTATGGCTGAACGATTGAAAGAAAAATTTCTTGAAGAAGAAAAAATGGTGGATTTAGTTGTAGGCCCTGATGCATACAAAGACCTTCCTAATCTTATAAACGAAGTTGATGAAGGACGCAATGCCGTAAACGTAATTCTTTCTAAAGAAGAGACCTACGGCGATGTAGCGCCTGTTAGATTAAATTCCAATGGTGTAACCGCTTTTGTTTCCATTACTAGGGGCTGCGATAACATGTGTACGTTTTGTGTTGTCCCATTTACTCGAGGAAGGGAACGTAGCCGAGATCCACAAAGTATTGTTGAGGAAGTTAACGACTTATGGAACAAAGGGTTTAAAGAAGTGACCCTATTAGGTCAAAACGTAGACAGTTACTTGTGGTATGGAGGAGGTCTAAAAAAGGATTTTATCAAAGCCACTGAAATGCAAAAAGCTACTGCTGTTAATTTTGCAAAATTATTAGACCTATGTGCTTTAGCTCAACCAAAAATGCGTTTTAGATTTTCTACTTCAAATCCACAAGATATGACATTAGATGTTATAGAGGCCATGGGTAAACATCGTAACATATGTAATTATATACATCTCCCTGTTCAAAGTGGTAGTAATCGTATTTTACAAGCGATGAACAGACAGCATACGCGCGAGGAATATTTTGAACTGATTGATAATATTAAACGTATAATTCCGGATTGTGCAATTAGTCAGGATATGATTGCAGGCTTCCCAACTGAAACAGAGGAAGACCATAAAGATACGTTAAGCCTCATGGAATATGTTAAATACGACTTTGGTTTTATGTTTGCTTACTCAGAACGTCCAGGCACGCTGGCAGGAAGAAAAATGGAAGATGATATTCCAGAAGACATCAAAAAAAGACGTTTAAACGAAATTATAGCACTACAGCAAAAACATGCTTTATACCGCACTGAACAGCATTTAGGGAAAATAGAAGAAGTGCTCATTGAGAAAGCTTCTAAACGATCGGATAAACATTGGTCTGGAAGAAACTCTCAAAACACCGTGGTAATTTTTGAAAAAGCATCTTATAAAGTTGGAGATTTTGTAAATGTAAAAATCAAAGATTGTACCAGCGCCACATTAATTGGGGAAGCTGTAGGATATTCTGAAAACAATTAACAGACACAAACTACTATGGAATCTGTTCAAGCAATAAAACAACGTTTTGGTATCATTGGAAATGATCCTAAATTAAACCGTGCCATTGAAAAGGCGCTACAAGTTGCACCTACAGACATTTCAGTGCTAGTGACTGGTGAGAGTGGTGTGGGTAAAGAAAGTATTCCAAAAATCATCCATCAACTTTCACACAGAAAACACGGCAAATACATAGCTGTAAACTGTGGAGCCATTCCAGAAGGTACTATAGACAGCGAACTATTTGGCCACGAGAAAGGCGCTTTTACTGGAGCTACTCAAACTAGAAATGGTTATTTTGAAGTCGCTGATGGCGGCACTATTTTTTTAGATGAAGTTGGTGAGCTTCCATTAACCACCCAAGTAAGATTACTTAGGGTACTTGAGAATGGTGAATTTATAAAGGTAGGTTCAAGTAAAGTACAAAAAACTAATGTGCGTATTGTAGCTGCTACTAATGTGCACATGCACGATGCCATAAAAAAAGAAAAATTTAGAGAAGACCTCTATTACAGGTTAAGTACTATAGAAATTAACCTTCCACCGCTTAGACAACGTAAAGATGACATTCATTTATTGTTTAGGAAATTTGCATCAGACTTTGCGCTGAAATATAAAATGCCTACTATTAAACTAGATGAACATGCAGTTGCTTTACTAACCAAAAATAGATGGAATGGAAACGTAAGACAATTACGCAATGTGGCTGAGCAACTTTCGGTTCTGGAAGAGAGTCGTTTAGTAGATGCCGTTACACTTAAAGATTACTTGCCCAATATCTCTGATAATTTACCGGCTATAGTTAGCAATAATAAAACCGAAAGTGAATTTAATAACGAAAGAGAAATACTCTACAAAGTGCTTTTTGATATGAAAGCTGATTTAAATGATCTCAAGAAGCTTACTATGGAACTCATGAAACATGGTGATGCTACAAAAGTTCAAAAAGATCATGAAGGGCTTATTCAAAAAATTTATGGTGACAACGATAGTTCGACAGAAGTCCCTGACACGAGTAACGAGGAATTACTAACGCTTCCTGAGACTACCAATGTAGACATTGTTGAAGACTCTCTAGTAGATACTGATGACAAATACCACTTTGCTGAAGAAGTTGAAGAAGAAGAAACCTTATCTATTCACGATAAAGAATTAGAATTAATTAAAAAATCTCTTGAACGTCATAAGGGAAAACGTAAATTAGCTGCTGCTGAACTAGGTATTAGTGAACGCACTTTATACCGAAAAATTAAACAATTTGATTTATAAGCAAGTTTTGAAATTTAAATCTTTTTTTATTGCCACAGTATTACTTTTTTTTACAACGAGCTGTGGATTTTACTCATTTACCGGAGCCTCTATACCAGCTGGAACCAAAACCTTTCAGGTTAATTTTTTTCAAAATAATGCCCCGTTAGTTGAACCTGGTCTTGATATAGAATTTACCAATACACTTCAAGATTTATTATTAAATCAAACCAGTTTAGACCTTGTAAAATCTGGTGGAAATCTAATTTACGAAGGGGAGATTATGGAATACCGTATAGCACCAACAACTGCTACTGCTCAAAATACAGCGGCTCAAAACCGACTAACCATAGCAGTTAATGTCCGTTTTTTTAATACCTTGAATCCTGAAGATGATTTAGAACAGCGTTTTAATTTTTTCTATGATTATGAGGGGAGTGCACAGCTTCTTGGCAGTGTAAAAGCTACAGCAGTAGAGGAAATTTTTGAACGTATAACGCAAGATATCTTCAACGCAACATTAGCTAAATGGTAATATGGTTAAGGACGATTTTATAAAGCTCATTTCACAACCTCAACAAGTTAACACCAAACATCTTGAAGGCTTAAATCATTTACTTATTCAATACCCATATCTTCAATCTGCTCGTGCACTTTTGTTAAAAGGACTTAAAAATAAAGGCAGTTTTAAATATAATCACGAATTAAAAACTACAGCAGCACATACTACAGACCGGAGTATGCTTTTTGAGTTTATAACTTCTGATGCGTTTTCAAAAACCAATGATACCTCTGTTCAGGGAGAAAAGAAATCTATCAACCCAAGCATAACAGTTAAAGAATCACAGCCATCTGCATTAAAAGAAATAAGTTCATATGATGTAAATAAAGATACCCAAGCCCTCGAAAATGAACTTAAAATAGGAAGCCCTTTAGAATTTAAACCTAATGAAACGCACTCGTTTACCGAGTGGCTAAAGCTCAGCAATTTTAAACCAATTGACAGAACCGAAGCATCTAAAGAGAAAACACCACAAGACAAAAATCAAAAATCTGACATTTTAAATAAGAAACAAGCACTTATAGATAAGTTTTTATCAGAAAACCCAAAGATTGTCCCGAAGAAAATACTTGAGAATAAGAAGAATTTAGCAAAAAACAATCCCAAGGGTAATCATGAGCTTATGACCGAAACCTTGGCACGTATTTACTTAGAACAAAAAAACTACAAAAAAGCGATTCAATCTTATAAGATTTTAAGTTTGAAATATCCAGAAAAAAATAGTTTCTTTGCAGACCAGATAAAAAAAATTAAAGCATTAGAAGAATATAACAAATAGTAAACATGAGTACATTTACAATATTTCTAGGTCTAATTATCGTTGTAGCATTTTTACTTGTCGTAGTAATTATGGTTCAAAATCCTAAGGGTGGTGGATTATCCTCGACATTTGGTGCCGGTTCACAACAACTTGGAGGTGTTCAAAAAACAACAGACTTCCTTGATAAAAGTACCTGGACTTTAGCTTCATTATTATTAGTATTAATCTTACTTTCTAACGTAGCTATTGAAGGTGCCAACGGTAATATAGAATCTAAAGCATTAGACCAAACTGAAACGTCTACAGCACTCCCTGAAGCAGCAACTCCTGCTGATGATACTGATGCTATTATAAAAGACGCACTTGAAAATAATGAAAATACTGAAGATTAATTTTCAGTTTTACTATAACACAAGCCAACCTTTGAGGTTGGCTTTTTTTATGAAAATTTGTCAGTTATTCGGAGTTGGCATATTTTTAGCAAATTTAAATTTTGAAAAATTAATATTTAAAACATTAAAATAATGGCACTAAACATTAAACCTTTAGCAGACAGAGTTCTTGTTGAGCCTGTTGAAGCAGAGACTAAAACAGCGGCAGGAATTATTATTCCAGACAACGCTAAAGAAAAACCTCAAAAAGGTAAAGTGGTAGCTGTTGGTAACGGCACGAAAGATGAACCTTTAACTGTTAAAGTTGGTGATACTGTCCTTTACGGTAAGTATTCTGGCACAGAACTTAAGTTAGAAGGCAATGATTACTTAATTATGCGCGAGAGCGACATCTTAGCAATTGTTTAACTATAAAGATATTTTAAAATGGCAAAAGATATAAAATTTGATATTGAAGCACGCGACGGATTAAAACGTGGTGTAGATGCATTAGCCAATGCAGTAAAAGTAACTTTAGGACCAAAAGGTCGTAATGTTATTATTAGTAAATCATTTGGTGCACCAGTAGTAACTAAAGATGGGGTTTCTGTAGCTAAAGAAATTGAGCTAGAGAACGAAATCGAAAACATGGGAGCTCAAATGGTAAAAGAAGTCGCTTCTAAAACTAACGATTTAGCTGGTGATGGTACTACAACAGCCACCGTTTTAGCACAAGCTATTGTTAGAGAAGGCTTGAGAAACGTTGCTGCAGGCGCTAATCCAATGGATTTAAAGCGTGGTATTGATAAAGCCGTAGGCACCATTACTTCAGAATTAGAAAAACAGTCAGAAGCGGTTGGAGACTCTTCAGAAAAAATCAAGCAAGTCGCTTCTATTTCTGCGAACAATGACGATACTATTGGTGAGCTTATTGCAACAGCTTTTGGTAAGGTTGGTAAAGAGGGTGTTATCACTGTTGAAGAAGCTAAAGGCACAGATACTTATGTAGATGTTGTTGAAGGTATGCAATTTGATCGTGGGTATTTATCACCATATTTTGTTACAGATGCTGACAAAATGATTGCTGATTTAGAGAATCCTTACATTTTATTATTTGATAAGAAAATCTCTAACTTACAGGAGATCCTTCCCATATTAGAACCGGTTGCGCAATCTAGTAGACCATTATTAATTATTGCAGAAGATGTTGAAGGACAAGCTTTGGCAACTTTGGTGGTAAACAAGTTAAGAGGTGGCCTTAAAATTGCTGCGGTTAAAGCACCAGGTTTTGGTGATCGTAGAAAAGCCATGCTTGAAGATATTGCCATCTTAACTGGTGGTACTGTAATTTCTGAAGAAAGAGGTTTCTCTTTAGAAAATGCTGATTTAAGTATGTTAGGTACTGCAGAAACAGTAACTATAGATAAAGACAACACAACTATTGTTAATGGTAGTGGAGATGCTGAAAATATAAAAGGCAGAGTAAACCAAATCAAAGCGCAGATAGAAACAACGACTTCTGATTATGATAAGGAAAAACTTCAAGAGCGTTTGGCTAAATTGGCTGGTGGTGTTGCCGTACTTTATGTAGGTGCCGCTTCAGAAGTTGAGATGAAAGAAAAGAAAGACCGTGTAGACGATGCCCTTCACGCTACAAGAGCTGCTGTTGAAGAAGGTATTGTAGCTGGTGGTGGTGTTGCTCTAGTAAGAGCTAAAGCACTTCTAAACGACTTGACTACAGATAATTTAGACGAGACTACAGGCGTTCAAATTGTAGCTCGAGCTATAGAATCGCCTTTAAGAACCATTGTTGAAAATGCAGGTGGTGAAGGTAGTGTTGTGGTGTCTAAAGTAATGGAAGGCAAAGACAACTTTGGTTACGATGCCAAAACAGAAACATACGTAGACATGCTTAAAGCAGGTATTATAGATCCTAAGAAAGTAACTCGAATTGCATTAGAAAATGCTGCTTCTGTTGCTGGTATGATCTTAACTACAGAGTGTGCTTTAGTAGATATAAAAGAAGATGCTCCTGCTGGTACTGCTATGCCTCCAATGGGTGGTGGTATGCCAGGTATGATGTAAGCTTCATATTCAAACCAATAAAAAACGTCTCCATAATGGAGGCGTTTTTTTATTTAACTACGTTTGTAGTTATCGAATAAGTATAGGGGCAACGCTAGGGAAAACCCAACCAAAAAAAGCGCTGCCATATATTTGGCAAATTGTATTTTACTAATCTTTTTAACAGCTAATTTATATACAACAAAAATTAGAAAAGTTGAGGCTGCAATAGCCAAATCAGCATTTAAAATCTTCATGGCATAGTTGGCATTGATTTGCTCAAAAAATAAAGCTGTTGACCAAACCCCGTTATTAGTTTGGGTAAATTGATAAATATTGTAATAAGGTATCGCAACCCCAAGAATACAGAGTAAAGCAAATAGTTTTTTCATAAGGATTAATTTAAACACTTTCAATTTACAATTATTACCTCTTAAAAGTGATAAACTGTAGTGTATAAATTCATTCAAAACACTTGTCCCTGATCGCTCAGAGAATCCCGTAAAATTATATTGGGGTATTAATTATTTGTTTACATTTACAACTGCAATTGGGGATGTAGCTCAGCTGGCTAGAGCGCTTGACTGGCAGTCAAGAGGTCGT
>JBELHJ010000045.1:1608-18778 GCA_042091495.1 Bacteroidota bacterium | reverse complement strand
TTTTACTAAATCTGCTAGTAATAATTTCAAGTCTTTTAATATCTTTTTCAATTTCATTGACATAATCTTGATTTACTTTTTCAGATTTTAAAATCTCGGTCCAGCCAACTAACGAAGATAAAGGGGTGCCAATTTGATGAGCAGTTTCTTTAGCCATCCCTGTCCAAAGTTTATTTTGATCGGCTGATATATTACTTCTGTAAAAGAAATAAACAACAAAACTAAAAAGTAAAATAATTAATAGTAAAGCTAGTGGATAATACTTGAGTTTGTTTAGTAGGGGAGAGTTTCCATAATACAGTGTAGCGTATATTTTACCATTATAAATAATTTCAATCGGATCATTTTCAGTTTTGTATTTATTTATCAAAGATTGTATATAAAGACTGTCATTTGCTTTAATTAAATTGATGTTATTATATTCAATATTTCCGTCAGCATCAACTTTAATCATGGGTGTTGTACTATTACTTCTTATTATTTTGAGAGGTAATTCGCCAATATCATCATCAAGATCAGAAGTTTGTGAAATTTCTTTTTGTGCAGCAGACCAATTTTCCATTTTGATCCGCTCTTCATTCTTGAAATTATTAAAGAAAACATAGGTATTCCAAAGAATCAGTGAAATAATTACAAACGAAACAAGGATGATTATCCAACGGCTATTACTACGAAAATTATCCAAACTTTTTATTTTAAATATAGTCTTTTATGTTTTTATTAATGAAGTTGTAACTCATTTTTAATCGATACATTTGTTAAAAACGTATTTAAATGCTTTCTATAGACCCTAAAGAGATACCAACAGCAAAATTACACAGTTATTTACTTAACGCTGTCGCACCAAGACCTATTGCATTTGCGAGTACATTAGATAAAAGTGGAGCTCCCAATTTGTCTCCATTTAGTTTTTTTAATGTTTTTAGTGCTAACCCGCCAATATTAATTTTTTCCCCTGCAAGGCGGGTAAGAAATAACACTACAAAACATACTCTCGAGAATGTCATTGAAACTATGGAGGTTGTCATTAATGTTGTAAATTATGATATTGTTCATCAGATGTCATTAAGTAGTTCAGAGTATCCTAAATCCGATAATGAGTTTTTAAAATCAGGATTAACTATGTTGGATTCTGAAATGGTAAAACCTTTTAGAGTAAAAGAGTCTCCTGTTCAATTTGAATGTAAGGTTAACGAGGTTCTAACTTTAGGAGATGAAGGTGGTGCAGGAAACTTAATAATTTGTGAAGTATTGAAAATGCATATTTCACAAACTGTTTTAGATAACAATAATAATATCGACCAAATTAAACTTGATTTAGTTTCAAGAGCTGGTGGAAGTTATTATAGTCGAGCAAAGTCAGGTTTTTTTGAAGTTCCAAAACCACTTGCATCACTTGGAATTGGTGTAGATGCCCTTCCTGAAGTTGTAAGAAATAGCACTGTATTGTCTGGTAATGATTTAGGTATGCTAGCCAATGTAGAGGTATTACCAAGCAGAGAAGCAATAGAAGATTTTGTTAATATTATTCGTGATAAATTTTCTAACTTAGAACAAATTGATATTGATGAAAAGCATAAATTAGCAAAATCATACTTGGCATTAGGAGAAGTTTCAAATGCATGGAAAGTATTATTATTATAATTTAATTTTTACAAAATGGAAGTACAAGGAAAAATCAAATTGATTGGTGAAACACAAACATTTGGTGCTAATGGATTTAGAAAGCGTGAAGTGGTTGTTACTACAGATGAGCAGTATCCTCAACACATTTCGATTGAGTTTCTTCAAGATAAAACAGATTTATTAGATAGTTATAATGTAGGTCAAGATGTTAAAATCAATATCAATCTTAGAGGAAGAGAATGGGTAAATCCTCAAGGTGAAACAAAATATTTTAATTCAATTAATGGATGGCGTATAGAATCTGTACAGCAAGAGCCTAGCGAAATTCCAGCTGCGCCACCTGCTGAAGCTTTTGCTCCTGCAACAGATCTAAAAAGTGAAGATCACGACGACTTACCTTTTTAAATTAAATAAAAATAAATACTAGCCTCAATTTAACTATTGGGGTTTTTTTATGCATTTTTTAGACGAACATATTGTTTTTCCAGAAATTTCAGAAGCCGATAATGAGGGGCTTTTGGCTGTTGGTGGAGATTTAAGTGAGCAAAGATTAATATTGGCTTACCAAAAGGGAATCTTTCCGTGGTTCAATGCCTATGATCCTATTTTGTGGTGGTGTCCAGATCCAAGATTTGTGCTATATCCATCCCAAATTAGAGTGTCCAAAAGTATGATGCAGCTATTCAAAAAGGAATACTTTAAAGTTACTTACAATAAAGCGTTTTTAGAGGTTATCACTAATTGTGGAAAGATTAAGCGAAAAGATCAAGAGGATACATGGATAAATGAACAGATGATTGAAGCTTATATGAATTTACATAAAAAAGGTTTGGCTAAGTCTGTTGAGGTATGGAAAGACAACCAATTAGTTGGAGGATTGTATGGAGTGGATCTAAATACTGGAATTTTTTTTGGTGAAAGTATGTTCACAAAAATGAGC
Source organism: Bacteroidota bacterium (assembly GCA_042091495.1). GTDB lineage: Bacteria > Bacteroidota > Bacteroidia > Flavobacteriales > Flavobacteriaceae > JBELHJ01. Next base: position 16,212 of record JBELHJ010000045.1, on the reverse strand, counting down.
AATGCTAGTAAATATGGATTTATAACGCTTTTACAAGAGAACAACTATAGATTAATTGATTGCCAGATCCATTCAAATCATTTGGAGAGTCTTGGAGCAATCCATATTTCGAGAGCATCATTTATGTCATTACTAAATGAAAAATAAAACTTAAATAATACCTTAGCGTTGACTGTAAAAAAAACTTACGGAACCATATTGTATGGCCTCTTTTGATTTTGAAAACTGCATTTGTTTTCCATAATTTATAGAAGCTTCAATGAGACACTTATTCTCAGATGAACGAGCTTTATTTACATTGACCAGTATAACTTGACCAGCTTCATTTACTCCAATGTACAATTCTACAGTCCCTGCCTCTTGGCATTGATAAGCTGGAGTTTTGTAACTGATCAATGTTCTGTTTTTTAATTTGTATTGAAATGAGGAATTTTTCGGATTACTAGCGTCTTGTTTCTTACTTATAAATGCATTGATTTCGTCAAACAACTTTTTGTTTGGATTATTAATTTCGATTTCAGAAGTGGTGTCACTGATTTCATTATAAGTCACTTCATTATTTTCATTTTGAATAATCTGAGATGTTAATTCTTCTTGAATTTGTTGATTATTCTCGGAATTTTCTTTTTGATCCTCTAATTTGTTAACCGCTTTGTTACTTTGATTCATTTTTTTTGATTGACTAGAAGATGAAATAGGTTTTTTAAACTCCTCCTCAATAACTTCGTTAAGAGCTTCCAATTCGTAATAAAGTTTAGGCTTGTCAATGGATAGATGAGTGCTAATCTTAATAACACTTAGTATAAAGAAAAGTGTACTAAATATAGTACAAGTAATAAAGGCGGCTTTATGTTTTCCGGAGATATTCAAAATTTTATTCCACTTCAGAATATAAACTTAACTATTCTGATTTTAGTGTGTCAATAAATTCAGTTGGGTTAAGGGCATTACTGACGTCAAATTCTCCAATTTTAGTTCTTCTCAAATTAATGAGATGTCCTCCAGTGTTTAAAATTTTTCCAAAATCATTAGCTATAGATCTTATGTAAGTGCCTTTACTACATTTGATCCTAAAAGAGACATCAAAATTATTAATACTGGTAATTTCAAATTCTAAAATAGCTACTTTGCGTGGTTTTATGTCAACAGATTCTCCACTTCTAGCAAATTCATAGAGGCGCTTGCCATCTTTTTTTAGTGCAGAGAAAATAGGAGGGTATTGCTCGATTTCTCCAATAAAATTATTTACAGCATCATTAATCATTTCGTGATTTAGATGCTCTGTGGGGAATTTTTGATTTATATCTGTTTCCAGATCGTAAGAAGGTGTTGTACTACCTAATCTAATGATACCTGTGTATTCTTTTTCTTGTCCTTGAAAATCAGTTATACTTTTAGTCATTTTTCCTGTACAAACAACAAGTAAACCCGTTGCCAATGGATCCAGAGTTCCAGCGTGACCAACTTTTAGTTTTTTAAAATTAAAACGGTTTCTTATTTCCCATCTCAGTTTATTGACGACCTGAAACGAAGTCCAATTTAAGGGTTTATCAATAAGAAGAACTTGACCGTCTTTGAATTGATCACCACTAATCATGATACTTAAACTAGAGATACAATTATAGCAATTACGCCAACAATTACACAATAAATTGAGAAGTAGGATAACTTACTTTTTTTAACCAAACGTATCATCCATTGACAAGCAAATAAGCCAGAAAAGAAAGCCGCTAGAAACCCTGCTGAAAGGTATCCAAAACTAGATGTACTAAAGTTTAAATCTCCACTTAATAGGTCTTTCGCAATTTTTCCAAATATAAGAGGGACTACCATGAGAAAAGAAAAACGAGCGGCTTTAGTTTTATCATTACCTAGTAGCACAGAGGTTGAAATTGTAGCTCCAGACCTTGAGATACCTGGAAGCATAGCAACAGCTTGAGCAATACCAATTACAAAAGCATTTTTATAAGACACCGACTTATTTGTGTTTTTGGCTTTATCAGCTAAAAACAATAACAATGCTGTTAAAATTAACATGCATCCAACAAGTAAAACATTATTTCCAAACAATTGTTCGAGTTGTTCCTCAAAAAATAACCCAATACAGACGGCAGGAATCATAGATAAGGCTATTCTTAAAACAAATTCAATGTCTTCATTCCATTTTAAGGTAAAAACACCTTTTAAAATAGTAAGTATATCTCTTCTAAAAATCACAATAGTACTTAGAGCTGTAGCAAAATGAAGGACAACTGTAAAAAGTAAGCTTTCCTCAGGAACAGATTCATCTCCAAGAATAGCCTTACCTAATTCTAAATGTCCACTTGACGACACTGGTAAAAATTCTGTTAAACCTTGAACAACTCCTAATAATAATGCATCAATTATTTCCATTAGTTTCCTTTATTTGAATTGTTTTTATCAGGATTCAAAAATATAGCATATATCTGAATTCCAAAACCAATTAAAACCAATGTTGGAGCAAGTCGAATTCTTCTAAAACTGAAAATATCTGGGTTAAAAACATTAGGGTCATCACTTCCTCCACCACTCATTAGTATGAATCCTAGAGCAATAAAAAATAACCCAATGAACATCCATTTGTAATTTGCTTTCTTGAATATAAAATCTTTTTTTGATTCAGATTTTCGTTTACTTTCTCCCATCATTAATTTTTTTAAAGTGTCGCAAATTAGGTTTTAATTTCAATTAATTAATATAATTGATCTGTTTTTAAGTTTAAGAAGCGTTGTGTAGCTATAAAGGTGCTAATCCAAGTTATAATGAAGCCCACACCAAAAACAGCCAATACCAGTAGTACCAATTTTTCAATAGCACTTGATAGTGTTAGCTCGGGGAAGTAAGTATCTAACTGGTAAAATACCACGCATAATGCAAGGTTTGCAATAAAAGCACCGGCTAGTCCAAGCTGAAGGTTTTTGTATATAAAAGGTTTTCTTATAAATGATTTGGTAGCACCAACCATTTGCATTGTTTTAATAATAAATCGTTTTGAGTAAACAGCTAATCTAATGGAACTGTTGATTAATAAAACAGAAATAAGAGTGAAAACAATACTAAATATTAAAACCCAATATGAAATTTTTCTTACATTTTTATTCATTAATTCAATAAGGTTTTCATCAAATTTCACATCATCAACAAATTTTTTGTCAGACAATTCAGAGGCAATCTCATTGAGTTTGTCATTTGTAACATAGTCTGCTTTTAGGTGAATATCAATCGAATTTTGTAAGGGATTGTAACCAACAAAGTCCATGAAATCCTCACCAGTTTCAGAAATCATTAACTCCGCTGCCTCCTCTTTAGAAACAAAAGTTATTGATTTAGTGTAATCAGCAAGTTCTAAGCTTTTTTGAATTTGATTAATTTCAACTTTTTTAGCTGAATCGTTGAGGTAAATCGTCAAAGAAATTTGTTCTTTAAGAAGATCACTTACTTTTTTTGCATTTATTATCATTAATCCTAAATTTCCCAAAAGGAATAAAACTAAAGCGATACTAATAACTACGGAAAAATATGATGAGATTAATCTTCTTTTTTGATATTTTTCAAAAGTACCTGCCATAAAAAGTTAAAATTAAAGATGTTTATTTGGTAAAAATATAAATAAAAAGAAACCAATACCTTTAAAAGGTTTAAACTTTCAACATTATTATAATAACCTTAAATTTGCGCTTTTAAACCTTAATGGAAATAAATTAATAATGACATACAATTTCAAAGCAATTGAAAACAAGTGGCAAAAATATTGGTCCGAAAATCATACGTTCAAGGCTAATAATCACTCAGATAAGCCAAAGTTTTATGTTTTAGATATGTTTCCATATCCTAGTGGGGCAGGACTTCATGTTGGACATCCATTAGGCTACATTGCATCTGACATTTATGCCAGATATATGCGACATAAGGGATACAATGTTTTACACCCACAAGGTTATGATAGTTTTGGGTTACCGGCAGAACAATATGCAATTCAAACTGGTCAACATCCAGCGGTAACTACAGAAGCCAATATTAAAACGTATAGAAGACAACTGGATCAGATTGGCTTTTCTTTTGATTGGAGTAGAGAAGTTAGAACAAGTAGTCCTGATTATTACAAATGGACACAATGGATTTTTATTCAATTATTCAATGCATATTTTGATATATCATTAAATAAAGCGGAACCAATAGCTAAATTGATTGCTGTTTTTGAAAAGCAAGGTAATGCTAATATAAATGTGGCTTGTGATGATGATATAGACCATTTTACATCTGAAGAGTGGCAAGATTATTCAAATATTAAAAAAGAAGAAGTTCTTTTGAAATACAGGTTAACTTATATTGCAAATACTGAAGTAAACTGGTGTCCTGAGTTGGGGACTGTACTAGCAAACGATGAAATTGTAAATGGCGTTTCGGAAAGGGGAGGTTATCCTGTAATAAGAAAGAAAATGAAGCAATGGAGTATGCGAATTTCTGCTTACGCTGAACGTTTGCTTCAAGGGCTAAACACTATAGACTGGACAGAATCTCTAAAAGAGAGTCAACGTAATTGGATTGGAAAATCTCAAGGTGCGTCAGTTTCTTTTAATATAGATGGTCATGATGGGATTATTGAGGTTTTTACTACAAGACCTGATACTATTTTTGGTGTCAGTTTTATGACATTAGCTCCTGAACATAGCTTGGTAAAACAAATTACTACTCAAGAACAAAAAGCTGCGGTAGAAGCCTATATTGATCAAGCTTCGAAAAGAAGTGAGCGTGATCGTATGGCAGATGTTAAAAATATTTCAGGAGTTTTTACTGGAGCCTATGCAATTCATCCATTAACAAAAAGTAAGGTGCCAATTTGGATTGGAGATTATGTTTTAGCAGGATATGGTACTGGTGCTGTGATGGCTGTTCCTTGTGGAGATCAGAGGGATTATGATTTTGCAAAACATTTTGACATACCTATTCCTAATATTTTTAAGGATACTAATATTTCTGAGGAAGCTTTTACAGATAAAAACAATACCGTAATTTCGAATAGTGATTTTCTGAATGATTTGAATTATAAGAAAGCAGTTAAGCGCGCAATTTTCGAATTAGAAAAAATCGGAGCTGGTCAAGGTAAAACCAATTACAGATTAAGAGATGCGGTCTTTTCCAGACAAAGATATTGGGGAGAACCATTTCCTGTGTACTATAAAGAGGGTATGCCTCAAATGATTGAGGAAGCTCATCTTCCCATTCAACTTCCTGAAGTAGAAAAATATTTACCAACTGAAGCAGGGGATCCTCCTCTAGGTAGAGCAGATGTTTGGGCATGGGACACCCTGAATAATAAAGTTGTTTCCAATTCAGAAATAAATGGTGAAACAATATTTACTTTAGAGCTTAATACAATGCCAGGTTGGGCTGGGAGTTCCTGGTATTTTAATAGGTATATGGATGCTTCAAATTCAAAGGCATTTGCTAGTCAAGAAGCAATGCAGTATTGGAAAGAAGTTGATTTATACATAGGCGGTAGTGAGCATGCTACTGGCCATCTCCTCTACGCAAGATTTTGGCAAAAGTTTTTATATGACTTAGGTCATGTTCCTGTAGATGAGTTTGCTAGAAAACTAATAAACCAAGGAATGATTCTTGGTACGAGTGCATTTGTTTATAGAATTGAAGGCAAAAATGCCTTTATTTCTAAAGATTTAATTAAAGATGAGAATGTAACTCCAATTCATGCTGATGTTTCTTTTGTGAACGCTTCAGATGAGCTTGACTTAGAGCAGTTTAAAAATTGGAGACAAGAATACAAAGACGCTGAGTTTATTTTAAATTCAGATGGTGTTTATAAAGTAGGTAGGGATGTTGAAAAGATGTCTAAGTCAAAATATAATGTTGTAAATCCAGACCACATTTGTGAAACCTATGGAGCAGACAGCTTAAGACTATATGAGATGTTTCTGGGGCCACTTGAACAGTATAAGCCATGGAAAACTGCAGGTATTACAGGAGTACATAGTTTTTTAAAGAAGCTTTGGAAATTATACGTAGACGAAAATGGATTAAAATCTCTTGATGGTGAGGCTACTAAAGAAAATTTAAAAACCTTACATCACACCATAAAAAAAGTTCAAGAGGACATAGAAAATTTTTCATTCAATACTTCGGTATCAACTTTTATGATTGCTGTTAATGAATTGTCTTCTCAAAAATGTAACAGCAAGGTAGTTTTAAGCGACTTATTAATTTTAATAGCACCATATGCGCCTCATATTACCGAAGAGCTTTGGAATTTAATAGGGAATGAAACCTCAATTTCATTTGCTGATTTCCCAAAATATAATGAAGCACATGTTAAGGAGAGTTCTAAGATGTATCCTATTTCATTTAACGGTAAGGTTAGGTTTACCATTGAGTTATCTTTAGATTTATCTAAAGATGCTATTGAAAAAATTGTTTTAGAAGACCAAAGAACAACTGCACAGCTTGGAGGAAGAACACCTAAAAAAGTGATAGTAGTTCCTGGTAAAATTGTAAATATTGTAGGTTAAATTTAATTAAGATGTTAGGATATTATATAATTATTGGTGGTATAGCATTAATAAGCTGGTTGGTTTCTAATCAACTAAAATCTAAGTTTCAAAAGTACTCTAAAACTCTCTTGCAAAACGGAATGAGTGGCAGAGAAATTGCAGAAAAAATGTTAGCAGATCACGGTATTTTTGATGTAAAGGTAGTTTCTACATCAGGGTCTTTAACAGACCATTATAATCCAAAAAATAAAACGGTTAATTTAAGTGAATCTGTTTATAACGAACGTAACGCTGCTGCTGCTGCTGTTGCAGCTCATGAATGTGGTCATGCGGTACAACACGCTCAGGCATACAGTTGGCTTCAATTACGTTCTCAACTTGTTCCATTAGTAAGTGTATCTTCACAAATGTCTCAATGGTTAGTTATTGGTGGATTAATTTTAGGAGCTGCACAAGGTTTAGGTCTAGGGTTTTGGGTAGCTTTGGCCGGTTTAGTTTTAATGGGAGCAGCAACCATCTTTAGCTTTATAACATTACCAGTAGAATATGATGCTAGTAATAGAGCGCTGGCTTGGTTAAAAAATAAGCATATGGTAACTCAGCAAGAATATGCTGGAGCTGAAGATGCATTAAAGTGGGCTGCTAGAACATACTTAGTCGCAGCTCTTGGTGCTTTAGCTAACTTATTGTATTGGGCCTATAGGATTTTAGGAAGAAGAGATTAAAACACTTTACAATTGAATTTGACGTTCAATTTGTTGATCTAGCGATATGAAGGTTTCGGTTCTGGACACCCCAGTTATTGATTGGACCTCTTTATTTAAAAGATGCATTAAATGTTCATTGTCTTTAGCTAAAATTTTTATAAATATACTCCAGTTTCCAGTAGTATAATGACACTCAAGTACTTCAGGGATTTTTTTGAGTTGTTTTACAGCGTCAGGGTTACTTATGGCTTTGTCTAAAAAAATCCCTACAAATGCCATTGTGGAATAACCTAAAGATTTTGGATTAATAATAAATTTTGAACCATTTATAAGGGAGGATTTTTCAAGTTTTCTTAGCCTCTGATGAATAGCTGCTCCAGAGATACCTACCTGCCTTGCAATTTCTAGCACTGGAGTTCTTGCGTCATTCATTAGCGCTTTAAGTATTTTTTTATCAATGCCATCAATTTTGACAACAGAATTATAGCTTTTCATAATCACAGATTAAGTTCGTTATATCCCAAATAGGGCACTTTTTTTTCTTTAAAATTAATTCCATAGTCTTCCAGTTTTTTAAGTATCGGAGCATATATTTCTTTCGAAAGTGGAATAGAGACACCTTTTTCTTTTATTTCCTTGTTTAGAATTGCAATGGTTGCCATTGCAACTGGAAGTCCTACCGTTTTGGCCATCGCAGTATGAGTTTGGTCTTCACCTATGGTAACCATAGTGGAATCAATTTGATATTTTTTTCCAGCTTTCTCGTAGCCGACTTTATGGTACATAACAATCATATCTTTATCATTGTGGTCAAGAGTCCACGATTTTTCAAGTATACTTTGAAGAGCCTTAGCTGGTGTAGCATTTTGTATCCCTATGAGTTTAGTATTACTAAATAAATCTAAAGCTTCTAGTTTCTCCCAAACAATATCATCTTGATCTATTTTTAAAGCATGACGTAGTTTAAGTTCTACAGAATCCGTCGGATTGTAAGGTAAAAATAAATTAATAAATTCACGATAACTCATGTTCTCGGAGCCCTCAATGGTATAACTATCGTCTGTTAAACCTAACTGAACAAAAATATTCCAAGCCCTACAAAAACCAACTCTTCTTATTGTTCCTCTGTATAGAGTATCAATATCTTCAAAATTATAAGCACTTTGATATTTTAGTGAATCTCTATTAGCATAAGCTTCAAAGCGTCCGTATCCATCAATTTCTAATAATTCTGTTCTCCTAAAAATACGATTATAAGGGATGTATTTGTAATTACCTTCTTGGATAAACTTTGCAGCACCTCCTTGTCCAGCTATCACAACATTTTTTGGATTCCACGTAAACTTATAATTCCACAAATTATTATCTGATTCAGGAGCAATGAGACCACCTGTAAAGCTCTCAAACAGAATAATTTTACCACCTGAAGCTCGTATTTTATCAATTAATGACATGGCACTCATATGGTCTAATCCAGGATCAACGCCAATTTCATTGAGAAATATCAGTTCTTTATTTTTTACTGCATTACTAAGATTTAGTAATTCAGTACTTACATAAGAAGCTGTGACTAAATTTTTATTGTAATGCAAACAATCTTTTGCAACCTCAATATGGAATCTTGCCGGTAACATAGACACTACTATGTCTGAATTTTCAATTGCATTTGCTCTTTTTTGACGATCAAAAATATCTAATGATATGATCTGTACATTTTGATGTTCACTAAACGCTTTTTGAATATTTTGTGGTTTTATATCTGCAATTATTATGTGTAAATGCTCTGAACTGGATTGTTCAACAAGATATTTAATTAGGTACGAGGATGATTTACCTGCACCAATTATCAAAACTTTTCGCATATTGAATTAACTTAGTTAGTTTAGCTTCTAATATTTGTAAATATAATTAAGTAATATAATATTTTAATGAAAAAGTCAGCTGCTATATGGGGTTCTATTTTTGGTTTTTTGGCCGTTTTACTTGGGGCATTTGTGTCACATTTATTAAAGAATCAACTTTCTCCAACACAAATAGATTCATTTGAAATAGGGGTTAGATACCAAATTTATCATGCGTTTTTTTTATTGTTTCTAGCAGTTCAAAACTTTTTGACAAATTCAAAATTTAAATGGATTCAATACCTAACTGTATTTGGTGTTTTCCTTTTTTCTGGCTCAATTTATATTTTAGCACTTAAAGATTTATTAGCATTTAAACCTAAGTTTTTTGTGTTTTTAACCCCATTAGGCGGGACTTGCCTTTTGATGGCTTGGCTCATTTTAATTATAAATCTTCTTAATAACAGAAATAAAAAATAATTCATTTACATTTGTTAAGTATAACCTAATTATGTTTTTATGGATAACATGGATACAATTACGAAAACGATTTCGTTAAATTCCTATGGAATAAAAAATTCTCATGTTCATTATCAATTATCTCCTTCCGAGCTATCATCGTTTGCTTTGAGTAAAGGCCAAGCGATAAGAACAAGCTCTGGAGCACTTTCAGTACTTACGGGTGCATTCACAGGACGTTCTCCTAAAGATAGGTATATAGTTAAAGACGAGTTAACTGAAACAAGTATTGATTGGGGAATTATTAATATTCCATTCGATGCTTCAGCTTTTGATGAGCTTCACAATAAAATAATTGATTTTATTGCTGGGAAAGAACTTTTTGTAAGAGATTGTTATGCGAGTGCTCATAAATCGTATAGGGTCCCAATAAGAGTTATAAATGAATATAGCTGGAGTAATCTTTTTGTATATAATATGTTTTTAAGACCAGAAGTGAATGAATTATATTCGTTTGAACCCGAATGGACTGTAATTAATATTCCTAGTTTTAAAGCTAACTCTGCTCAAGATGGAACTAGAAGTTCTAATTTTTCAATTATTAATTTTACCAAAAAAATAATTTTAATTGGAGGGTCTGGGTATACAGGAGAGATTAAAAAAGCTATGTTTTCAGTTTTAAATTTCACACTTCCAACAAATTTTAACGTTCTTCCCATGCATTGCAGTGTTAATTCGGGAGCAAATGGTGAAGCCGCTATTTTTTTTGGTCTTTCTGGTACCGGAAAGACCACACTTTCAACAGATGCATCAAGACAATTAGTTGGTGACGATGAACACGGATGGACAAGTAATAATGAAATTTTTAATTTTGAAGGGGGTTGTTATGCCAAAGTAATTAATCTTGACCCTGATTCAGAACCTGAAATTTACGATGCCATCAAAGAAGGTGCACTTCTTGAGAATGTTATAACAGATAGTCAAGGGGTTGTAAATTTTTCAGACACCAGTATTACTCAGAATACTAGGGTTAGTTATCCAATAAATTATCTGGCTAACATTAAAATACCATCTTTAGCTAGTAACCCTAAACATATATTTTTTCTCACAGCTGATGCATTTGGTGTACTTCCGCCTATTTCCAAACTAAATGCAAGTCAAGTTGCTTATCACTTTATTTCAGGTTATACAGCAAAAGTAGCCGGTACAGAAGAAGGTGTATTGGAACCTAGGCCAGAATTTTCTGCTTGTTTTGGTGCACCATTTATGCCATTGCATCCAGCTAAATATGCTAAGATGTTGATTGATAAAATGGAGAATAATAATGTAAATGTATGGTTGGTAAACACAGGCTGGTCCGGAGGGAGATTTGGTGTTGGTAAACGTATTAAACTTAAATACACACGGGCTCTAATTAACGCTGCTCTAGACGGTTCACTTGAAAAAAGTAATAAAGACAATTATCATATTCATTCAGTATTTAATGTTAAGCAACCAAGAACGTGCCCAAATATTCCTGATGAAATTTTAAGTCCGAGAAAAACTTGGAATAATGATGAAGCTTATTATAAAACGGCTTATACTCTAGTAGATGCATTTTATGAAAATTTTCAAAAATTTGAAAAGGGTACAGATATTCAAATATTGAAGGGAGCACCCAATAAAAAGGAATAGAATAAAAAAGCCAGACATTATATCTGGCTTTTTTATTATTTATTTACTTCTTTAATATATTTTTCAAGAGCCATAGTCATTGAAGGCGTTTCTGGAGTAGGTGCAGCAATATCTACACGTAATCCTTTATTTTTAACAGCTTCGATTGTTGTATTACCAAAAACGGCAATCCTAGTATTATTCTGTTTAAAGTTAGGGAAGTTTTGAAATAATGATTCAATTCCAGATGGACTAAAGAAAACGAGCACATCATAAAAAACGTTTTCTAAATCAGATAAGTCACTTATTACAGTTTTATACAAAACAGCTTGTTGCCAATTAACTCCTAAATCATTAAGAATCTCTGGAACAATTGGCTTTAATTTATCGGTAGATGGTAAAAGAAAAGATTCATCTTTGTACTTTTTAATCATCGGAGCTAGATCATTAAAAGTTCTTTTCCCAACATAAATTTTACGTTTTCTGTAAACAACATATTTTTGTAAGTAGAACGCGACGGCTTCAGACTGGCAAAAATATTTCAAAGTATCAGGTACCTTGTATCTCATTTCTTCTGCAATTCTAAAAAAATGATCAACAGCATTTCTGCTAGTTAAAATGATTGCGGTGTAGTTGTTTAAGTCAACTTTTTGTTGTCTAATTTCTTTAGCAGGAACTCCCTCAACATGAATAAAAGGTCTAAAGTCAACTTTTACCTTTTGTTTTTCTTGTAAATCAAAGTATGGTGAGTGTTCAGCTTTTGGTTCAGGTTGAGAAACTAGAATGGTTTTTACCTTCATAATACGATTGGTTTAAAAGTATTTTAAAACAAAACCTTATATACTACGATATAAGGGCTTATTTCTAAGGCGCAAAGGTACAAAATAAAATAAAAAAAATACTTCATTATTCCATTCTTTGATGAATTTAATGAAACATACAGTCCGTACCCATAGATAATTACTAATAAAATAATGGCAAGGATAATGAAATTTGAGTTGTAATTATGGTTATAACTCATTAAAATAATTAAAGGAATAATAAGAATACCAATCAAACGTATAAATTCATTTCTTCTAGATTGGTATGAAAAATATATTTTTTCGATATCAAAAATGATTGCAGTTAGTTTCTCAATGAGATGTTTAATAATTAAAAAAAAACATAATAGAATTAATGGTTTAAGCCAAATTATATAATCAAGTTTAAAAACATCACTTGTGTTATTATTAAAGGCAACAAAGCACATAACCATTGTTAAAACAAAATTAAAATCCAATAAAATTTTAAATCCTGTTTTTAAATATGGAGTTTGACTATTAAATCTGAAAATTTTGAGCGAGATACAATGATTGAAAAATAAAAAAAAAGAGTTGTTGAAAAATAGCTTTGAACTAGATATTAAAATTAAACAAAGTATAATTCCTAAAGTAAAAAAATCATTGGTTAGAATTCCTCTTATCATGGCAGTAAAAATATAAAATTATTTATGCTCTTTTTACAGATTTTCTAATTTGGGATTTTGATTTTGTTACTTTTGTTAAAATTTTTTGAATGAGTGATGCTCTGGTTATAATTCCAACTTACAATGAACTTGAAAATATTGAAGCTATTATAGAAGCTGTCTTAAGTCAAGACAAGGATTTTGATATTTTAGTTGTTGATGATAATTCTCCAGATGGGACTTCATCTAAAGTAAAATCTTTGCAGTTTAAATATAAAAATGTGCTTTACCTTGAAGAACGTTCTGAGAAATCTGGACTTGGAACAGCTTATATTCATGGTTTTAAATGGGCTTTAGATAATCATTATGAGTATGTTTTCGAGATGGATGCCGATTTTTCTCATGATCCTAAAGACTTAATTAGGTTGTACAATTCTTGTAAAAATGGAGGTGCAGATTTTGCAATTGGGTCTAGGTATCTTAAGGGGATAAATGTAGTTAATTGGCCTCTGGGGAGAATATTATTGTCTTACTTTGCTTCAATTTATGTAAGGGTAATTACAGGAATGAAAATTTATGATACTACAGCAGGTTTTGTATGTATAAAAAGACATGTTTTACAAAATATTGACTTTAATAATATTCAGTTTGTAGGCTATGCTTTTCAAATTGAAATGAAATTTCAAACATACCTAAAAAAATATAAAATAGTTGAGGTTCCTATTATCTTTACTGATCGTGTTAAAGGGCAATCTAAAATGTCTAAAGGGATTATTTCAGAGGCTGTAATCGGAGTAGTTAAAATGAAATTAATAAGTATTTTTAATAAATGATAAACCAAATGCAAAGAACTCTAATAAAACATGCTAAAATTGTAAATGAGGGCGCAATATTTGAGGGTGATATTTTAATAGATGATTATAAGATTATTGAAGTCTCTGAGTCTATTAGTGCCAAACCAAATGATAATATCATTGATGCAGAAGGAAACTTTGTATTACCAGGGGTTATAGATGATCAAGTTCACTTTAGAGAGCCGGGGTTAACACATAAAGCTAATATAGGTTCAGAATCAAAAGCTGCTATTGCCGGGGGAATTACATCTTTTATAGAAATGCCTAACACGAATCCACAGACAACAACTATTGAAGCTTTAGATGATAAGTTTGCTGTTGCAAAAGCAACTTCTTATGCTAATTATTCTTTTATGTTTGGAGGAACAAACGATAATTTAGATGAAATTTTAAAAGTAAACCCAAAAGAAGTTGCTGCACTTAAATTATTTTTAGGATCATCTACTGGTAATATGCTAGTTGATAATCCAGACGTTCTTAGGAAAATTTTCAGTAGTACTGATTTACTCATAGCTGTTCATTGTGAGGATGAGGAAACCATTCGTTTAAATACAAAAAAACACATTGAACTATTTGGTGACGATATTCCAATAAAATATCACCCAATAATAAGAAGTGAGGATGCCTGTTATCTCTCGTCTTCTAGAGCAATTAAATTGGCTAAAGAAACAGGGGCTAGATTACACGTTTTTCACTTATCTACTGCCAAAGAAACAAACTTATTTACTAATAAGATTCCTTTGTCTGAGAAAAAGATAACTGCCGAAGTTTGTATTCATCATCTGTGGTTTACAGATACAGATTATGACAAAAAAGGAACTCATATTAAATGGAATCCTGCCGTCAAGTCTGTCAATGATAGAGATGGGTTGTGGAAAGCTTTATTAGATGATCGTATAGATGTTATTGCTACAGATCATGCACCACACACATTAGAAGAAAAAAACAACTCTTATTTAAAGGCACCCTCAGGAGGACCACTTGTACAACACGCTTTGCCAGCTATGTTAGAAAATTTTCACAAGGGTGTAATATCTCTTGAGAAAATTGTTGAAAAAATGTGTCACAATCCAGCAATTCTTTTTGATGTTGAAAAAAGAGGTTTTATAAAGCCTGGAT
>JBELHJ010000045.1:0-1508 GCA_042091495.1 Bacteroidota bacterium | reverse complement strand
TCAACACATAATAAATCAAAGAATGCTTTAAAAGTTAGATGCGAACTAATACAAATATAATTTTCATTTGGTTGTGAATTTTTCATGAGATATTCCATGATTTTTATTAAATCGGCAACATCTATAAATCCTGTATTCCCAGTGCTGTAGTATGAAATTCCTTTAAAAGCTTTTTTAAATAGACTAGCACCTCCTCCGTGGTTCCAGAACCCAGCACCTATAATAACCCCTGGGTTTACAATAATGGCATTAAGACCTTCTTGGGTACCTCGCCAAACTTCTAATTCTGCACCGTGTTTGCTTATTGCGTAAACATTGTGGTCTTTATCTGTATTCCATTCAGAAGTTTCACTAATTGGTGTTTCAGGATTAGCTTCTTCACCCAGTGCAGCTATGGAACTCACATAGCAAAGTTTATCGATTTGATTTTCAATACATAGATTGACTATATTGGCTGTTCCCTCAATATTAGTTTTTCTTAAATCAAAATATTTGTCTGGTTCAAAGGTTACTAATGCCGCACAATGATATACTTGAGTAATTTTCAAAAAAGCGTCTTCGAGTTCAGGGATATTTGTAATGTCTGCTTTTACCCATTCAATTTTAGAGAATAATTCAGATGAGTTTTTTGTGTAATAGGAAAATACACGTTGAGTTTCTTCTAGCTTTTCAGGTTTTCTAAAGGTAGCTCTTATGTTGTCGTGACTCAAACACAGCTGATAAAGCAAATGAGCACCAACAAGTCCAGTTCCTCCGGTAACTAATATCATAACTCTAAAATAGTCTTTTTTGTAATAGTCTTTTCGTCTTTGCAACGATAAACATATATTTGTCCAAATCAAATGAATAAACTGAATTATGTCAAAAAGTTTTGTTGAAGAATTACAATGGAGGGGATTAGTACATGATATCATGCCTGGCACTGAGGAGCAACTTGAGAAAGAGATGACAACGGCTTACATTGGATTTGATCCAACCTCTGATTCTTTACATATTGGAAGTTTAGTGCCTATCATTTTGTTGGTACATCTAGAACGAGCAGGCCATAAACCAGTGGCATTGGTTGGAGGCGCTACAGGAATGATTGGTGACCCTTCGGGAAAAAGTGATGAACGTAATTTACTAGACGAAACCACACTTCAGCATAATGTTGAGGGCATTAAAAATGTGTTATCTCGGTTTTTAGATTTTGATTCTGATAAACCAAACATACCTCTATTGGTTAATAATTTTGATTGGATGAAGTCCTTTTCATTTATTGATTTTGCAAGAGATGTTGGGAAGCGAATTACGGTCAATTACATGATGGCTAAAGACTCTGTCAAAAAACGTTTATCTGGAGATGATGGTTCTGTTGGAATGTCTTTCACAGAGTTTACGTATCAGCTTATTCAAGGCTATGATTTTTACCATTTACATAAAACCTTAGGTTGTAAACTTCAAATGGGAGGTAGTGATCAATGGGGAAATATTACTACAGGTACAGAGCTGGTAAGAAGAATGAACCC
>JBELHJ010000044.1:0-19017 GCA_042091495.1 Bacteroidota bacterium | reverse complement strand
TAGTGTCCACAAATGAAGAATCTCTTAAGTGATTGAAAAAAACATAATCCTTAATTGAAATCTCATCTGAATCTGATTTGTTTTTTAAAGCTTTTTTTTTAGCATCCTGTCTAAGTGATAATGAGTCTCCTAAAATCCTTTTTTTTTGTATTTTTTGAGAAAAACATAAAATAGGAAGAATAGTTAATGCTATGAATGTAAAAATTTTCATCAAATTAAATTGAATACCAAAAATAGACATTTAAAAATTTTATTAATATCTGAGATATAAAAAAAGCTCATCTAAAGATGAGCTTTTTTTATTATTCTAATATTAACTTCTCCGAGAACTTTTTAAACCCTATAGAAATATCCAGGAGATAGAATCCTTTGGGTAACATTGAAATATCTAATGAATGTAATGATTGATTTACATCTATTTTATTAATTACTAATTTTCCACTAGAATCGTAAAGTGAAATTGAATTAGGTTCATTTGTATTGTTAAACTTAAAATTAACAATATTTTTAGTTGGATTAGGCCAAATCCTTAATTGAGATTGCCTGTCAGATTCGTAATTAGATAATGAAGAATCAACACCAGTTATAATAAGCGTAAACTCTTGTGCACTATTAGTTAAATACCCTTTATGAGAAATTTTAAAATTAAGTGACCCATAAGCGTCATTGATTACGACTTTCTCAATATTATCTACAAGATTATCCCCTTGAGTAGCCGGTGTTCCTGGACTAGAAGGGTCTAATTTCCAAGGAAAATAAGTATTTTGTGAATCATTAACTCTTAAGTCTAGATCGTTAACAAGTACTGGTACACTGTAATCTAGCATGTTTTCTAATGATGAATTATAAACGGTCCCAGCTGGATCAGTCCAAGATAAAGTAGCAATAACATTATTTCCTCCAATAGCCTCCAAATCAACCTCATAAACATCATTCTCATTTAATGTCCCTTCAATTATAATTGAGGATGTTCCATTATTAGAAATTGTTTCAGCAGCAAACTTTGCATTCATTAAACCCCAACCATATTTATAGTCTGGTCCATCAGCACCAAAGAAATTTGTATCACATTCGTCTGCTGTATGTGCTAGTAAACCTCTTACTGTTGCAGACTTCATGTAGAACTGATTTTCATTGTAAAAATGTTCCTGAAGTAAAAGAATAGTTCCAGTTACAACTGGAGCAGCCATTGAAGTACCGTTTGAATTTTTGTATGAAATATCCGAAGATGACGAAGCTGAATATACACCAACACCTTTTGCTGAAATATCAGGTTTAATTCTTCCATCATCTGTTGGCCCCCAATTACTAAATTCACTCATTTGTACATCGTTTGGACCAGTGTAGTTAGGAACCCCGTTCACCGCTGCAACAACTATAGCATTTTTGCTATTTTCTTTCCCAGCTAACATATCATAACCCGATTTATTGGATCCAAACGAAGACTCACGTCTATCATTTCCAGCGGAAAAAACAGGTTGATAATATTTTGAATTAAACATGATATCATCAACTTGTCTTGACTTTAAATCATAACGTCCGAAATAATATACTGGAACTAATAAGTTTCCACTATAATCGAATGTAGCAAGGCCATAAGAGTGGTTAGATACTAATAAGCCATTTGCAGCTTCAGAAGCCATTTCAGATGTATCATTATTCCAATTGTAACCAACTATATCTGATTCAAATGCTAAACCTCTTGCTGATACTTTATTCAAACCACTTCCGGCAATAGTTGCACTAACATGAGTTGCATGGTCGGTTTCTTCATTAGAAGAGGTAAAATCCCCTAACTCAACATTAGAAACTCTTCCGACTAAAGATTCGTGGGTTTTTCTAATAAAATCACCTTCCCAAACTCCAGATGTAAGACCTGATCCCGTTAAATTTAAATTTAAAGAAGATTCAGCATACAAGTAGTTTGCTCTTGCAGTAATAACAGCACCTTGATTAGTTGTTGCTACATATAAAGGTGTATTACCAGAACCTGTACCATACAACTTAGCAATCTTGCCGCTTTTTAAAGTAATTTCTTTGGGATATAACTTAGATGCAATATCATAATCACTATTGTATTTTTTTGAATACTTGTCAGCAGAAGATCTAAGATAATTTACAGTCTCATTAGATAATTTTATATTGGAATGACTTTTTTGTTGAGCATTAACCAATAAACTCAATAATAGAAAAGGGAGTAAAAAAAATTTCATAGCATAAATAGAAGAAAGAAGGAAGATAAACTCTTCCTTCTTAATAGATTAAATATTTTGGATTATTTACTTTTTAGTCAAAGTTATTCCAACATCTTCACCAAAAGGATATCCATCTAAATCTGGGAAATATAAACTGAATTCAAAATCCATAAATTTAGTACATGAATTTGTCGTTCCATTAATATTTCTCATATAGCTTGGAAGTGTTCCTGAATTAAAAGTTAGAAAATAATTATCTAAATAATCTTCAGTACCACTAATAACGAATTCATTGTTAGATGGTTCAGTAATAAAAATACTGGTTGTAGATGTAGGTGTATAATCATAAAGACCATAAATTACCAATTCATTATCTGCAATACCTGCAGCTAAAGTTACATCGTACTCACCGTAACCCTCTTCATCAGCAACATAGTCACCAATGTAAGAATCTCTATCAAAAGCACAATATAAGTATAAATCTAGCGAAAAGGAATTCTGGAATCCTGCTATAGCAGTTCCATCAACACTAGACAAATTAATAACCAGTTTTGAACCTGGAACTACAGTTGCTATAACACCAGAGATATCAATTGTTCCAGTATAACTATTAGCAGGAATAATTAATTGGTCTGAAATAACATATTGATCTGCAGTTGCTGTAGAAGACTCATCTATTTCAATACTAATTGCTCTATCTTGAGATGAAGTATTGGTTGCAACAACTGCTATGGAATATACATCATCTGGTGAAGTAATGGTAAAAGCTCCTGAAGTACCATCTAAGTAGTATGCAATATCACCATCAGAATAAACTTCTGGTGCTGGTTCTTCACAAGACACAATTACAAGTGTCAAAAGTGATAGTAATGTGAATATTTTTTTCATAGTAATATTTTTAATTTGAATCGTAATTTGGGTTTTGCTTAATATTATCGTTAGCAAATATTTCTTCTTGCGGAATTGGTAAAACCCATCTGTGATCTGTAGAAGTAATAGAACAAGCTCCAGATGCAGCTGCACAGTCATTTGCAGATCTATCAAAGCCAGAATTTGAACGTTTTAAATCAAAAAAGCGATGTCCTTCAAAGGCAAGCTCAATTCTTCTTTCACTCATAATATCTTCAATTGCTTCTTGCTTAGTAGTGTAAGCTGGCGTAGCAACAGATGATCTCGCAGTTCTCAAGATATCCATGTCTGCAGCAGCAGAAATAAGTTTGTCTTGGTTTGCATAAGCCTCTGCTCTAATTAAATACATCTCTGATGAACGAAATACTTTAACATCATTTAAACCTGGATTAGTTTCTGACCCTAAATATTTTCCAATTATTGGTTCTTCCATAGTCGCATTTGCCAAATCAAGATTTACTGCTAATCTTGGATCATTAGATGAAGTCCCTAGGAATTCACCAAGCAAATCATCTGACATGTAAAAGAAAATATCACCATTAGTATCCTGATATATGGTACCAATAAAGCCGTCGTTATTAGTTCTTTTAAGTTTAAACACTACCTCTGCTTCAGAAGCATCTGTCCAAATATCAGCATATTCAGCTGCAGTAGCCAATGGAGCACTATCTATTACGGAAGTAGAATGCTCTATAGCTTTTGCATAATCCCCTTTGTATAGGGCTACACGTGCACGTAATGCGTTAATTGCATTTAAAGTAAAACGCGTGTTATCTGTAAAAGATACATCAAGCATGTCTGCAGCAGTTTGAAGGTCTTGCTCAATTAAAGTATAATTTTCTGCAACCGTATTTCTTGAAAGCTGTTCGAAAAATACAACATAATCAACATTAGGTACACCTAGTTTAGTACCATCTGTGTAAGATTGTCCATAAAACCTTAATAAATCAAAGTGAGATAAGGCTCTTGCAGCATAACATTCAGCTTTGATTCTCTCTTTAGTAGCTATCTCATCGTCTGTATTAGCAGGTACACCATCAATAACATCAAGTAATCTATTAGCTCTGTTTATGACAGCATACATATTAGACCAAATTCCTGATACAGCACTGTTGTCTGGAATAATATTCCAAGTATGTACTTGTACACCTTGACCTCTATTATCAGCTGGTAATCTTAAATCATCTGTAAATCTTGATGAATAAGAAACAATGTTTGAACCAGAAATAGTAGCATATACACCAAGCATTGCTTTTTCTAAATCAGCAACACTAGTTATAGCATTAGACTCTAAAATTTCGTCGTCTGGTGCTATGTTATAAGCATCATCACATGATGTAAACACCATTGATAACATCAATAAAATTGCGAATATTTTTTTCATAATAATTTTTTAAAATTTTATATCTAAACCAAGCGTGTATATTGTAGGCATAGGGTATTCATATCCTGCAATATTATTATCATCCTCTGGGTCAAAACCAGTAAAATTAGTCCATGTTTTTATATTTTGAACTTGACCATAGATTCTAAGAGATTCAAGGAAATTTATAGAATCTATGTACTTTTTTGGTAGAGTGTAACCAACATTAATATTTCTCCACTTTGTAAAAGAAGCATCTTCAATATCCTTAGATGAGAATTGTCTTGGATATAAATTACTCTGAATTTCAGTTACATCTCCGGGCTGCTTCCACATGGTATTCATAATAGTTGACAGGTTAAACTGGGCGAAATTGTGATTTTCTTGGAAGAAAGTCTGGTTGTTGAATCTGTAATATTCATCAGCAAAAGTAAATAATGTAGAGAAATCAAAACCTTTGAAATTAGCTCTTAAACCAAAACCTCCAGTATATTCTGGGTTAAAACTTCCCCAATTTGCTGTGGCGTTTGATGAACTAAAAACATTTGTTACGTTTCCATCTACATCATAATATAAGGGTTCACCATTAGCAGGATTTACACCTGCCCAACCTACAACATAATGACTTCCTAAAGGAAGTCCTTTTCTAATTATTGAAGTTCCTTGTTCAAACTCATTAACTTGACCAAGATCTAAAATTTCATTTTTGTTGTAGTTTAAATTTCCGTATAAATTCACATTTAAACCATCAATACTCTTACTTCTTAAAACCGCTAAGTCAATTTCGAAGTCGATACCTGCATTACGCATAGATCCTGAGTTTGAATTAATTTGATCAAAACCGGACATTTGACTCAATGTGTAATCCACAAATAAATCAGTGGTTTTGTTGTTGTAATATTCAACAGTACCTGTTAATTTGTAATCAAAAAGGGCAAAATCTAAACCAACATTAAATTGATTTGATGTTTCCCATTTCAAATCTGGGTTACCAATTCTAGCCGCTGCAAGACCAACTACACCACCATATGAAATTTGACCATAAACAGTCTCTGCGGCATAATCTGCAACTGCAGCCTGGTTACCAGTAGTACCATAACTAGCTCTAAACTTTATATCATCAACAAAATTGACATTTGTCATAAAGTTTTCATTAGAAACATTCCATCTAGCTGCTAACGAATAAAAAGTACCCCACTGGTTATCGTCAGAGAATTTAGATGAGGCGTCACGTCTTAGTGAAGCTGATACACCAAATCTAGAATCATAGTCATAATTTGCTAATGCAAATGCAGAGAATAAACCTCTATTAACCACAGAACCACCAACAACAGGAATTAACTCGTTTTCTGGAGTACCATCTGTAATACCAGCTGGATAACCAACTAATTTTTCATTGATACCATAACCAGCTAATGAAGAACTTCTAAAATGTTGTTTGTAATATTCTGTAAATAAACCAATATCAAAAGCATGAACATCGTTAAATACGTTAGAGTACCCTAATTTAGCAGTTGCAGTTATTCTTGCGTTGTAAGAATTAGACTCACCATAGCTACCTTCGCTACCTGGAGTAACGGATCTTCCATAATGTGTATTAGGATCGGTGAAAGAAATGCCATTGTTATCTGTATAGTCAACACCTAAATCACCTCTTGCAGTAATATTTTTTACTATTTCAGTTTCAAAATATCCGTTAGCAATTATTTTAAGCTGATTTCTTGCATTGCCATTTTTAATAAGGTTCTCATAAGCATTTCCACCAACAAATCCGTTACCTACTTGAAAAGACCCATCGTCGTTATATAAACTTTGGTATGGTACAGCTAAATAAACTGCCGCGGCAGGATTTTGAAGGGCAATTCCATTTTCTGAATCAATAAAATTTGACTTAGAAAAACCAATACTTGAATTTACACCAAACTTAGTTTTATCAGAAACCTTATTTTCGAAATTGGTCCTTAATGTCATTCTTTGAAGATTTGACCTATCGATAATACCTTCTTGGTCAAAATAACTTACAGAGGTATAAAATCTTGATTTTGCATCACCACCACTAACTCGCATCTCATGACTTTGGGTAAATCCTGTTCTGAAGAAGATATCACTCCAATCTGTATTTACTTGAGCAAGTTCAGCAATTTCTTCATCTGTTTTTCCATCTCCTAAACCACTTCCAACAAGTCTTTGGAAATTTAATAATTCTGAAGAATTCATCATTTCAAAAGGTGCATCACCAACCTGTGTTACACCTAACTGAGTTCTGTACTCAAAAGTAGTTTTTTGGTCGAAAACACCTTTCTTAGTTGTAATTAGTATAACACCGTTAGCACCTCTAGAACCATATGGAGCTACAGCCGCAGCATCTTTAAGTACAGAAACTGTATCAAAATCAGCGGCATTTAATGAAGCAAAATCCCCTGCAGAAATTTGTATACCATCAACAATGTATAAAGGGGCATTTGAACCATTTATAGAACCGTTACCTCGAATTCTAACTCTAGCCGATGTACCTGGTTGACCTGAACCTGAGAAGACTTGAACCCCAGCTGCCTGTCCTTGTAAGACTTGATCAAAAGATCCGATAGGAATTGTTTCAATATTTTCTGTGTCAATTGAAACTACCGAGCTGGCTAATTTCTTTTTACCTTGCGACCCATATGCAACAACAATTACCTCATCAAGAGAGGCTGCATCCTCAGTCATAACCACATTATATGTGTTTGGATTTTCAACTGTTAATTCAATTTCTTTCATTCCTAAGAAGGAAAAAACCAAAATATCTCCAGCACTTACTCTCAATGAATATTTTCCATCAAAATCTGTCTGAGCACCTGTTGAAGACCCTTTTACAATAACACTCACTCCGGGTAATGGCATACCATCTGATTCAGATGTAACTGTACCATTTACAGTCTTGTCTTGAGCAAATGAAAGTTGAGCTGCCAGAATAAAAAAAACCGACAGCATTAACTTAAAACTGTTTTTCATAAAATTTATTTTTTGATTATTTAATTGACAAAAATCCTAATAAATTTTAAAATTTCAAAAGCTTATGTTAAATATTATTTAAAATTAACATATTTTAAGTAATAATTATTTAACGTAATAGATACATATATTTTACATAATTTAAATGAAAATTTCTAATTTAAAAGTATTCAAAAATAGTCTTTATGAGTGTGGCACCGATGAAGCTGGGCGAGGTTGTTTAGCAGGGCCAGTAACTGCCGCAGCAGTAATTTTACCTGAGGGATTTAACAATCATTTTATTGATGACTCAAAAAAAATTAGTTACTCTAAAAGAACCTATTTAAAACATGAAATCGAAAATTCATCAATATGTTTTGGGGTTCATCACATTTTCGAAGATGAAATAGACAAAATTAATATATTGAATGCTTCAATTAAAGCAATGCATGGTGCCATAGAAAAACTAAATCAAACTCCAGAATTTATAATTGTTGATGGCAATAAATTTAAACCATACTTAAATATTCCTTATGAAACTGTTATTAAAGGGGATAGTAAATATCAAAATATAGCTGCAGCTTCAATTCTTGCGAAGACATACAGAGATGTTTACATGGAAAGAATCCATGAAGAATTTCCAATGTATAACTGGAAACAAAATAAAGGCTATCCAACAAATGAACATCGTGAAGCCATAAAAAAATACGGAATCACAAAATATCACAGAAAATCATTTAAATTGCTGCCAAATCAACTTAAAATTGAATTTTAAATTTTTATGTTAAGGTTTATTTCCCCTTTGTTGTTTTTATTTATTTCAAGCTGTAATAATTTAATCAACGACCCTATTGAAACTTATTTTAATAAAGAAGCTGATATAATTATTAGAAGTTCTTCATACGAAACTTTATTATCAGATCTCGAACAAATTATTTATAAACATGACGCTCTTAAACTAAGTAAACATGAAATTGAATTCATTACAAACATTATTAAAAAGAGTGCAATTGACTCCACTATTTGTTTGAGCTTATTTAAAAAGAAGAAAATTGAATTTCAGATATTAGGTCGACATAGAACACAAACAATAGATTCTATATTAAAACAAAAAAAACGAAATAAAAACTTAATTGCTTATCATAGTGACTCAATTTGGGAAGTAATTACTAATAATCTTAAAATCATTTCTAACAATAAATTATACCTTAACAAAGGCAATGATGAATCAAAAAATACAATCTTAAATAAATTCGTTAATAGCAACGAAAACTTTGTTTTTTCAAAAAACAACACCTTTTCGAATAAATTTCTCCCAGAGTCAATTTCAAATTTATTAAAAGGAGACTCCTTTTTTAGTCATAGTGACCATACTAATAAAATTTATATCAATGGTATTATAAATTACTATGATTCAATTCCATCAATTTTTAAAGCACTGAAACAATCTAAAAACTATGCGTCAAATATATCAGGCATCATACCCTATGATTCAGATTATTTTGCAAGTTTCACATTTGACGCATTTGAATCTTTAAAAAATGTCATTGGTCCAACTGAAACTTCAAATAAAAATGACATATTAACTAAAACATTTTTTACTCAAACTAATGAATTTGGAATTTTAGGAAAAAAAGATGAATTAGCCGTAGCTTTTAATTTTCCATCTTCTAATATTTTTGAAAATCAAACAAAAGAATTAAAAAACTTTAGAGGTCATGATATTTTTAAGATATCAGACAATCAAATTAACAATCTAATTAAACATATTTCAAATAATGAAGATCGCAAAAATAATGTTGGATGCTTTTTAGATGGTTATTTAATTATATCACCAAATGTAAATTATCTAAAAGAAATTGTCGAAGCTTTCACAAACAGAAAAACAATTAAATATTCATCAAATTTTACTTCATTACTTAGTGACCTAAGTGATGAATCTTCCGTCATATTATTTAGAAATAAAAATATTATTGATTCTGAAAATAATTCTAACAACTTCGCATCTATCCTTCAGTTTGTGAATAACGGAGACTTTTATCATTCTCATATGGTTATTGCTCAACAAAAAAAGCAAACCAAAGTGAGAGAGCCTGAAATTTTTCTAAAATTAAACACCGAATTACCTATTCTAAAGTACCAATATGTCAATAACCATATCACTAAATCCAAAGATCTTCTGGTTCAAGACATAAATTACAATCTTCACCGTTACAATTTAAAGGGTAATAAACTGTGGAGTATTAATTTAAAAAAAGAAATTGTTGGTTCTTGTTCAGAAATAGATGTTTACAAAAATGGCAGAATTCAAACAGCATTTGCAACAGAAGATGCTATTCATGTTATAGATCTTAGAGGAAAAAATGTTAGTGGATTCCCAATTAAAGTAAAAAAACCCATAACACATCCTTTGTCTGTATTCGATTACGAAAAAACAAAAAACTACAGATTACTTATAACTCAAAACAATGCCTTAGTAATGTTTAATTCTTATGGCAAAAGAGTAAAAGGTTTTGATTACAATATCGAAAAATCAATAACATCTCAACCTCAACATATCAGAATTTCCAATAAGGACTACATTGTATTTTCAACCTCTGAAAAACTTAAAATCATAAGTAGAACCGGAAAGGATCGTATTAGAATAAATAATAAAATCAATATCATTGAAAACAGCATTTTTAAATACAATAATCATATTATATTCAATGAGAATAATAAATCAATCACTAAAGTTAACACCAAGGGCGTATTAACCAGGTCACCTATTGAAAATAAAATAAAAACAAATATCACAGCTACTAGCAAAACATTAGTTATGCTAACTGAAAATATCCTGTCTATTAAGAATAATAAAATCGTTTTGGATTACGGAAATTATACAAAACCTAAGATATTTTACATTAACGATAAACTATACATATCCACCACCGATTTACAAACACAAAGGGTATTATTATTCGACAGCAAGGGAAATTCTATTGGAGGTTTCCCTGTTTATGGCACTTCAGTAAGTACCATTGGTGATATTGATAACGATAGTAGCTTAGAACTTGCCGTAACTGCAGAAGCCAATCAACTTTTAATCTATAAATTCAATTGATTTTATTAGTATTGCATCTCTATTCCCTATTGAAAGGTAACTATGATCAAAAGAAACAAGGCTTCAATATCTAAATTTATAATCCATAAAGTTGGTAATAAATTTAATAGTACTCATAATGTGTTTTCTGAGGATATTGTTCAATTTGACGAAGCGAGCTATAATCTAATGCTTCCTTTTTTACTAAAACCTTTTGGTAACGTATCCGAATCCTACAGATTTAATCATCACTCCGACATTAATTTAAATGAAATAAACACCTATACTTCAAAACTATTTGAAAGTGACGAGGATTTTATTGCTATTTCTAAATATATAGTTACACATCTCTTTGAGCAATCTAACTCATCTCAAATCAAAACTGGAGATGTTTTAATTGCATTGTTTGAGGATATTCAATATGGAGAAATTTTCACGCAAGGAGTAGGTATCTTTAAAATTGAAAATAAAGCAGAATTCTTTCAGACTTATCTTGAAAATAAAAGTTATGACATTTTTATCCAAAAGGGAATTAAAACTAGTAAATTGGATAAAGGCTGTTTAATTCTTAACACCTGCGACCGAGAAGGAAATATAATTCTCAGTGTTGATAATAATAATTATGATGCACAATACTGGATCAAACGTTTCTTAAATATCAAGTATCCAGACGACAGTAATCAACATACAAAAAACTACATTGAATTATGTAATGAATTTTCCAAAGAAATTGTAAAACCTAAGTTTGGAGGTCAAGAACAGAGTGCATTTCTTGCAAAAACAGTAGATTACTTTAAAGAAAATGAAATAATTAATACCGAAAACTTTAAGGAAGAAGTTTTTGAAGAAGAAGATCATAAATCACTTTTTGAAGCTTACAAAAAGACCTATGAGTCTGATTACAATATTCCTATTAGGAATCAATTCGATGTCTCTGAACTAGTTTTAAAAAAACAAAAACAAAAAATTAAAACAGAAATAAAATTAGATACTAATATTCATATAAAATTGGATGTTGATGCTCCTGATGCTTCCTCTGAATATATGGAAAGAGGTTATGACGATTCAAAAAAAATGCACTTCTACAAAGTGTTCTTTAATCAAGAAGATTAGATGTAACTAGCCTCAAATAAATCTTTAAAATGAAATTTTAATTTTTGTTTTACCTCATTTTCATCTATATGAGCTAATCCTAACTCTACATTAAGAGAAGTTACTGCTTTTCCTTTTATTCCACATGGAATAATATTATCAAAATACCCTAAATTTGCATTAATATTTAAAGCAAATCCGTGCATGGTGACCCATCTACTAGCCCTGACTCCCATTGCACAAATTTTCCTTGCAAAGGGTGTTCCAACATCCAACCAAACTCCTGTTTCACCATCACTTCTCGTGGCCTCTAAACCATACTCTTTGAGAGTCAAAATAACCATTTCCTCAAGAAGTCTTAGGTATTTATGAATATCTGTAAAAAAATTATCAAGATCTAATATGGGATAACCAACAATTTGTCCTGGCCCGTGGTAAGTGACATCACCCCCTCTATTAATTTTGTAAAATTTTGCCCCTTTAGATTCTAGTTCTTTTTCACTAAGTAAAATATTGGACACATCACCGCTTTTACCTAAGGTATACACATGAGGATGCTCAACAAAAAGCAAGTAATTAGGAGTTAAACAATTTGTATTTTCTCTCCTGTTCTTAATTTTTAAATCTAATATTGATTTAAACAACGCTTCTTGATAATCCCAGACTTGCTTGTAGTCTCTTACTCCTAAATCTTCAAACTTAATTTTCTTATTCAAAGCCAAATTTTATGAGGCAAATATAAGTTTTATTATCAGTTTTTTGGGTTATTCAAAATAATCAAAGCTGCAATTACTCCAGGAATCCAGCCACATATTGTAAGTAAAAAAACAATAATAACTGAACCACAACCTTTATCTAATACTGCTAGGGGTGGAAATATTATAGAAAGAATAACACGCCAAAAACTCATAATTAATAATTTTACAAATAAGACGTATTAACACTTTAAACGTTACACTAATTGCATTAATTAAACAATGTTTTATTCTTACAATAATTAGTTTAATTTTGCAATCTGATTTTATAGATATAACCCATGCAACTTTCAGAACAAGAAATAGTAAGGCGAGATAAACTCTCAAAACTAAGAGATCTGGGGATTAATCCTTACCCAGCAAATTTATACCCAGTAGATTGTCAATCTGCAAAAGCTAAATCTGAATATGAAGAAGGCAAAAAGGTTATAATAGCTGGACGCATAATGTCTCGAAGAATTCAAGGCAATGCCAGTTTCGCTGAATTACAAGATGCTGAAGGGAAAATACAAGTGTATTTTAATCGTGACGAAATTTGTCCTAGTGATGATAAGACCCACTACAATACGGTTTACAAAAAACTATTAGACATAGGTGATTTTATTGGTATTGAAGGAGAGTTATTCACTACCAAGGTTGGTGAGATAACTGTTATGGTTAAAAACTTTACACTACTTAGCAAAGCTTTAAAGCCATTACCACTTCCAAAACAAGATGCTGATGGCAACACATATGATGAGTTCAATGATCCTGAATTAAGATACAGACAGCGCTACGCAGATTTAGCAGTAAACCCACATGTTAAAGAGGTATTTGTTAAAAGAACAAAACTATTTAATGCTATGCGCGATTTCTTTAACAACTCGGGCTATTTTGAAGTAGAAACTCCGGTTTTACAACCAATTCCTGGTGGAGCAGCAGCACGACCATTTATAACGCACCACAACAGTTTAGATATTCCGTTGTACATGAGAATTGCTAATGAACTGTATCTAAAACGACTTATTGTTGGTGGATTTGAAGGTGTTTATGAATTTTCTAAAAATTTTAGAAATGAGGGTATGGATCGTACTCACAATCCTGAATTCACCGCAATGGAAATATATGTAGCTTATAAAGACTACAATTGGATGATGGATTTCTGTGAACGCTTATTAGAACATTGTGCGATAGCTGTTAATGGTACTACTAAAGCTACTTTTGGTGAGCACAAAGTGGACTTCAAAGCACCTTATAAAAGGGTAACAATGGCTGATTCTATTAAGCATTTTACAGGCTTTGATATCAATGGTAAAAATGAAGATGAAATTAGAGCCGCTGCATTAGAAATGGGTATTGAAGTCGACGAAACCATGGGTAAAGGAAAACTCATTGATGAGATCTTTGGAGAAAAGTGTGAAGGGAATTATATACAACCCACCTTTATTACAGATTACCCAAAAGAAATGAGCCCTCTATGTAAAGAACACAGAGATAACCCTGAATTAACAGAACGTTTTGAACTTATGGTCTGTGGTAAGGAGATTGCTAACGCATACAGTGAGCTCAATGACCCTATTGATCAAAGAGAACGTTTTGAAGCACAATTAAAATTAGCAGATCGCGGAGATGATGAAGCTACACAATTTATTGATTTTGATTTTTTAAGAGCATTAGAATACGGTATGCCTCCAACTTCTGGAATGGGAATTGGAATGGATCGATTAATTATGTTTTTAACTAATAACCAGTCTATCCAAGAGGTGCTATTTTTTCCACAAATGAAACCTGAAAAAAAACCATTGGATATTAGTGATGACGCTAAAGCAGTTTTAAAGCTTCTTAAAAATGATTCTAATGAACTAAATACAGTCAAATCAGCAAGTGGACTCTCAAATAAAAAATGGGATAAAACCATAAAAGAGCTTACCAAAAATAAAATTGTAAGCGTCTCAAAAACTGAAGATGGATTATATATTCATTTGATTTCATAAATTAAAAAACTTACTTTTTAAAAAGCCATTAAATTATAAGTGGCTTTTTTTTTAAACTATTATTCTTAGTCAAAGTCTTAACAGTAGAAATAAATAAATTTTTAAATATGAAAAAATTACTAGTGTTAAGTTTACTCTTTATTGTAAGTTTTAATTCCTTTTCACAAAACAGAAAACAATTAGGGAATAAATTAAAATCATTTAGCGCTGAACAAATCGCTACATTACAAACAAAAAAAATGACATTAAGTCTAGATCTTAATCTTAAACAACAAAATGAAATTTTTAATGTTTTTTTAGAAGAGGTTAAGTTTAAGAAAACAAAAAGAGGTGAAATTAATGAAAGAAAGAACAATTCTAAAGAGGGGTTATCTTCTGAAGAAATATTTGATATGATGAATGAAAAATTAGACCATCAAATTGCACTTAATAATAAAATGAAAACCATTTTAAACAAAGACCAATTTTTAGTTTGGCAAGAAATTAAAAACAAACAAAACAAGGGTAAACGAAAAAAAACCTTATAAAAAAAAGAGCGCTAAAGCGCTCTTTTTTTATAATTTACTTGTTACAGATTCCACTGCACTAATTGTTTTATCAAGATCGTCATAACTCAAAGCATCTGTTATAAACCAAGATTCAAATGCACTTGGTGCTATATATATACCTTGATTTAACATACCATTAAAAAAAGTCTTGAAGGTTTCGTTATTCCCTTTAGCTGCTGATGAAAAATCTACCACATCATCATTCGTAAAATGAACTGAAATCATTGAACCTATTCTATTAATCTTATAAGAAAGATTTGATTTCTGTAATACTGATGCTATACCCTTGTGAAGATATTTTGTTTTGTTTTCTAGTCGTTTAAAAATAGTATTATCTTGAAGTGCTTCCAACATGGCTAAACCTGCAGCCATTGCTAAAGGATTTCCACTAAGAGTTCCAGCCTGATAAACTGGTCCATCTGGTGCTAAAACACTCATGATTTCGTTTGATGATGCAAACGCTCCAACTGGCAGACCTCCTCCTATAACTTTACCAAAACAAACTATATCAGCATGAACTCCAAGTAACTCTTGCGCGCCTCCTTTTGCCAATCTAAAACCTGTCATGACCTCATCAAAAATTAAAAGAATATTATTCTCATTACACAACACTCTTAATGTCTCCAAAAAGCCTTCTAGGGGTGGAATACATCCCATATTTCCAGCCACAGGTTCTATAATAACTGCTGCTATCTCATCTTTGTTTGATGCAATTAATTGCCTTACACTATCAATATCGTTGTATGTTGCTAATAGAGTGTCTTTTGCAGTACCTTGAGTTACTCCGGGACTATTTGGACTTCCAAAAGTAACGGCGCCACTTCCCGCCTGTATTAAAAAAGCATCACTATGACCATGATAGCACCCTGCAAATTTTATTATTTTATCTTTTCCAGAATATCCTCTAGCTAATCGAACAGCACTCATACACGCTTCTGTACCAGAATTAACAAAACGTATTTTGTCAATGTTAGGAACCATTTTAACAGCTAACTCAGCAATTTTAGTTTCTATAACCGTTGGCATTCCAAAAGATGTTCCAGACTCAGCCATTTTCTTGACAGCATCAACTACAGGGGCATAAGCATGGCCAAGTATCATGGGACCCCAAGAATTTATATAATCAATAAATTTATTATCATCTTCATCGAAAACGTAAGCTCCTTTTGCTGATTTAGCAAAAATTGGAGTACCCCCTACCGCTTTAAAAGCTCTAACTGGTGAATTTACACCTCCAGGAATTACATTTTTTGCTTCTTTAAATAAAGCACTACTTCTTTTGTATATCATTATTTAACAGTTAACTCTTGTCCTATTTGTAAAATATTATCCTCTAAATTATTCCATTTTTTGAGGTTTGTAACAGAAATTTTGTAACGTTTGGAAATGGAATATAGGGTGTCTCCTTTTTTAACTACATGAACATTCACTATTTCTGCAGGTTTAATTGCAGAAACTGGTGTTCCTTTTAAAACAAATGTATCGTATTCATATAACTTGTAACGTTCAATTAAACCAATTAATTTATCTGGATATTTTTTATCAGTAGCATAACCTGCAGCTTTCAAACCTTTTGCCCAAGCTTTGTAATCGTTTGGCTTTAGTTTAAACAAATTATCATAACGACTTCTTGAGGTTAAAAACTCTGAATGATCCCTGAAAGATTCACCTGCAAAATTGTATTTTCTAAAACACTCTTGTAATTCATCATCATCATGATAAATTTTAGAACCCTTCCACTTGTGACATTTTATACCAAAATGATTATTAGCCTTTGTAGCTAGCCTACCTTGCCCTGATGCTGATTCTAGTATACCTTGAGCTAGGGTAATACTGGCTGGAATATTATATTTTCTCATTTCATCAATAGCCACTTGAGAAAATTCAGCAATGTAGGCTTCGGTAGCATTCTTGTATTGGGGCTTGGTTTTTACAATATTTTTTGGAGTCTTATTTGTAACTGTTTTTTCTTTTTCTACCTCTTTTAAGGGTCCTTTTTTTGTGCCACATGAAAACAACAACAATAAAACGATTACTGAAATAAAATTTTTTTTCATTCTAATTTATAAGTGGTAATTTTTTCTTTCTCAATTTTTCGTTCATCCCCGGTATCCCCTGAAGTCCACCTGAATGAATTAATAAAATTTTAGCATTTTTTTCAAAGTACCCGTTGTTCATTAGTTCATTTACTCCAAAAATCATTTTTGCAGTATAAACAGGGTCTAGTTGAATATCATATTTTAACTTGAAATTATTCATAAAATGAATTAATTCTTCATTGATTTTAGCGTAACCACCAAAATGATAATCCTCAATTAATTCCCAATTCTTTCGTTTTGCAAATTTAGAAATATCTTTATTTAAATAAGCACCTTTTAAGGCTGGAAAACCCAATATTTTTTGATGAGGCCAACAACTATTAATCAATCCACTAATAGTACCACCTGTTCCAACACAACAACACACATAATCAAACATAATATCCGTTGGATTAAAAATCTCTTCACAACCTTTGATTGCAAGTTTATTTGTTCCCCCTTCCGGAATTAACATAAACGCTCCAAATTGATTTCTCAAATCATTTATAAAATGTAATGCATCTTTCATTTTGTATGCCTCACGACTTACAAATTTAAAAATCATACCACAAGACTTTGCATACTTTAGCGTAGGGTTATTTTCATAATTAGACTCAAGTTCTTCACCTCTTATAACACCAATTGTCTTAAAACCATAAATCTTACCAGCACTTGCTAAGGCAGCAATATGATTAGAATAAGCGCCTCCAAAAGACAATAATGTTGTTTGTCCTTCATTTTTAGCCTTTTCTATATTATACTTTAACTTTCTCCATTTGTTTCCTGAAACAAATTCATGATTTAAATATTCTGGTTTTAAAAAAAGCCTATCATTTAACTTTATATTTTCTACAACTTTAGAAAAAAACATACAATGAAAATAATTTAAACAAAGGTGCTATTTTTTTTGATTTATCTTTGAGTCATGAAAAAAATAATTCCTATTGAAGATGGTGATTTTTATTGGACTGATGAAGGCTACAGGTGTTTTACAGAACAATACCACTTAAAAAGAGGTTATTGTTGTGAAAGTGGATGCAGACACTGCCCTTATGGTTTTGATAAATCACAATTAAAAAGAAATTAATGAATACATCAACCCTAAGATTTAGAGATGAAATTTTAGAAGGTATTCCTCACAAATTACCTTCGAAAAAACCCTATGATAACACTGTTAACCACGCACCAAAACGAAAAGACATTTTAAATTCCGCTGAAAAGCAACTTGCACTCAAAAATGCATTAAGATATTTTCAACCTATACATCACAAAGAATTAATTAATGAATTTAAAGAGGAACTTGAGACTTATGGTAGAATTTACATGTATCGTTTCAGACCTGAACATAAAATTTATGCAAGACCCATAGAAGACTATCCATGTAAATCAATTCAGGCTGCTGCGATTATGTTAATGATTCAAAATAATTTAGATCATGCTGTGGCACAACATCCTCATGAACTAATTACATATGGGGGAAACGGAGCTGTTTTTCAAAACTGGGCACAGTACAGATTAACCATGAAATATTTGTCACAGATGACCAATAAACAAACGCTGGTTATGTACTCTGGACACCCATTAGGGTTATTTCCGTCTCATGAAAATGCCCCTCGAGTAGTGGTTACTAATGGCATGATGATCCCCAACTACAGTAAAACTGATGATTGGGAAAAATTTAATGCACTTGGCGTAACTCAATATGGCCAAATGACTGCTGGGAGCTATATGTATATTGGTCCACAAGGCATTGTTCACGGCACTACAATAACGGTTCTGAATGCCTTTAGAAAAATAAAGACGTCACCTAAGGGTGCTTTATTTGTAACCAGTGGGTTGGGTGGTATGTCTGGAGCACAACCTAAAGCAGGTAATATTGCAGGTTGTATAACCGTGTGTGCGGAAGTCAATCCTAAAATCACAAAAATTAGACACGAACAAGGATGGGTTGATGAAATTATAAAAGATATTGACCAACTTGTAATTAGAGTTAAAATGGCCAAAAAAGAAAAAGAAATTGTTTCAATAGCCTATTTGGGTAATATCATTAAG
>JBELHJ010000043.1:13589-19109 GCA_042091495.1 Bacteroidota bacterium | reverse complement strand
AAGCAATAAAGAAGCTGCAATACTCATTACAGACCTAAAATGATGTAAAACAATCACTTTTGTTTTTGGTTTCTTTAAAACCAATTCATTTTTATGTAATCTTTTCAAGAATAAAGCTTTGTGATCTGCAACTGGTTCTTCAGTATCAATATGAAACTTTATGTCATTAAATAAATTATCTAATTGATTTTCCATAGTATTGTTTTATTGTAACACGATTTCCATTTCACTTAATTTTTTTCGTAAACTATCTTTGGCTCTACTCATCATAGTTCTACAATTTGAATAACTTATAGACATAATTTCACATATTTCATCGTAATCATAACCCTCAATTAAATTGAGATTCAACAGTGTGCTATAATTATCCTTTAACTCACTCATAGCATTCAAGACATGTTTATATTTAGATCTGGTTTTTAATGACTGATCATAACTTGAGTCATTAATTTCTAGTTTATATAGTTTATCGTCTATCTCAGTTTCATTTTTTGAGACATTTTTATTATAAACTTCAATACTTTTATTTACTACAATGCGTTTTAACCAGGCTCCGAAATTGTCTGTATTTTCAAGTTTATCCAATTTTTTGAAAGCTGTAATAAATGCTTCCTGCATAATATCTTCAGCTTCGAAATTATTTTTAACAATTCGAATTGAGGTGTTGTACATAGCTTTATAGTATCTGTTGTAGATTTCCATTAAAGCGCGCTCATCACCTTGTTTACACTTTTCAATTAGTAGGTTATGGTCAGTTTTGGGTGTTTTCAAAAACTTTTATTTGTTATATAGATGAGGTATAAATTAAAATGTTACAGAAAAGACCAAATAAAATGATTTTTTTTTTAGTTATCATATTTTAGTCACTTGGGTTTATGACAAAATGTCTCATATTTTAAATATGACTATCTTTGCACGGTTTTTGGAAACAAAAATGTAATTAAATACGACATTAACGACAGCGTTAACTATAAATATGACAAAAACAAAGTTTTTAAGTTTAGATAAATTATCACTACAAGATTTTGATGAAAACTCAGAATTGATTCCTTTAATGACTCCAGAAGATGAAGCTGAAATTAACAATGAGGAATTACCTGAGTCATTACCCATTTTACCATTACGTAACACAGTGCTTTTTCCTGGCGTTGTTATTCCAATTACCGCAGGAAGAGATAAATCCATCCAGTTAATAAAAGATGCTAATAAGGGATCTAAAGTTATTGGTGTAGTTTCACAAAAGGATGAGGGTGTAGAGGATCCCTCTGAAAATGATATTAATAAAACAGGAACTGTAGCCAGAATCTTAAAGGTTTTAAAAATGCCTGACGGTAATACTACTATTATTATTCAAGGTAAAAAACGATTTGAGATTAATGAGATTACTGAAACCTCTCCATATTTTAAAGCTATAATTAGTGATAAAACAGAAGTGAAACCAAGTCTTGAGGATGATGAATTTAAAGCTATTATAGATTCTATCAAGGAATTGGCCTTACAAATCATAAAAGACAGTCCAAACATTCCTTCTGAAGCTTCATTTGCAATAAAAAATATAGAGAGTAATTCTTTTTTAATAAATTTTGTTTCTTCTAATATGAATTTACCTCTTGAAGAAAAACAAAAACTTTTAGAGATTTCAGACTTAAAAGAACGTGCCCTTTCTACTTTAAAGTTTATGAATATTGAACTTCAAAAGTTGGAACTAAAAAATGATATTCAATCAAAGGTTCATAACGACATGAATCAACAACAGAGAGAGTATTTCCTTCACCAACAAATGAAAACAATTCAAGAAGAATTGGGAGGTGTATCATATGATGAAGAGATTGAAGAGATGCGTTTAAAGTCTAAATCAAAAAAATGGGATACTAAAGTTGGAGAACATTTCAATAAAGAGTTAGGTAAGTTACAAAGAATGAATCCTCAAGTTGCTGAATACTCAATTCAAAGAAATTATCTAGATCTATTTTTAGAGTTGCCATGGAATGAATTTAGTCAAGATAATTTTGATTTAAAGCATGCTAAAACTGTTTTAGATCGTGATCATTATGGACTTGAGGATGTTAAGAAACGTATTCTAGAATACCTAGCTGTTCTTAAACTTCGCAATGACATGAAATCACCAATTTTGTGTTTGTATGGACCTCCAGGCGTTGGTAAAACTTCTTTAGGGAAATCCATTGCTGAAGCTTTAGGTAGAGAGTATGTCAGAATCTCACTAGGTGGTTTACGTGATGAAGCTGAGATTAGAGGTCATAGAAAGACATATATTGGCGCCATGCCAGGACGAATTATTCAGAGTTTAAAGAAGGCTAAGACTTCAAATCCTGTTTTTGTATTAGATGAAATTGACAAGCTTTCAAATAGTCATCAAGGTGATCCATCATCAGCTATGCTAGAGGTTTTAGATCCAGAGCAAAATAGCGAGTTTTATGATAATTTCTTGGAGTTAGGATTTGATCTTTCCAAAGTGATGTTTATAGCTACTTCTAATAGTTTATCTACTATTCAGCCTGCTTTACTAGATCGCATGGAATTGATAAATGTGACGGGTTACACCATTGAAGAAAAAGTAGAGATTGGTAAACAGCATTTATTACCAAAGCAATTGGAAGAACACGGGTTAAAAAAATCAGATTTAAAAATTGGTAAAGCGCAATTTGAAAAAATTGTTGAAGGTTATACTCGTGAATCTGGAGTAAGAGGTTTAAACAAACAATTGGCAAAGATGGCTCGTTATGCAGCAAAGCATATAGCTATGGAAGAAACTTATGAAACTAAAGTTTCTAATACAATAATTGAAGATGTGCTTGGTGTTGCTAGACTTGAGCGTGATAAATATGAAAATAATAATGTTGCGGGAGTAGTTACTGGTTTAGCATGGACCAGAGTAGGAGGTGATATTTTGTTTATTGAATCTATTTTATCAAAAGGAAAAGGGGCATTAAATATTACTGGGAATCTAGGTAAGGTCATGAAAGAATCTGCTACAATTGCTATGGAATTTATTAAAGCAAATGCAGAAACGTTTGGTATAAATGCTTCTGTATTTGATAAGTATAATGTTCATATACATGTTCCTGAAGGTGCTACTCCTAAAGATGGACCTAGTGCTGGAGTAACTATGCTTACGTCATTAGTTTCTCTGTTTACGCAAAGAAAAGTAAAAAAGAGTATTGCTATGACTGGGGAAATTACACTAAGAGGTAAAGTTTTACCCGTTGGTGGAATTAAAGAAAAAATATTAGCTGCAAAGCGAGCTAAAATTAAAGAGATTCTTCTTTGTAAAGAAAATGAAAAAGACATTTTAGAGATTAATCAGAATTATTTAAAGGGGCTAAAATTTCATTACGTTTCTGATATGAGTGAAGTAATAAATATTGCTTTGACATCTCAAAAAGTAAAAGATTCTAAAGTGCTTTAAATAATTATCCCCGTTAATTCGGGGTTTTTTATGAAATAATTTTTTTTGTATTTCGTTTTACTACAGATATAAGTACTTTTGGCCCTGATGTTCAAAAAAAATTTAGCACTATTTTTTTTATTAGCTTCTTTTTGTGTCTTTTCACAAATAGGGGGTGAATCAACCTATCAGTTTTTAAATTTAATAAGTTCACCCAGACAAGCTGCATTAGGTGGAAAGGTTATAACCATAATGGATCACGATGTCAGTAGTGGTTTATACAATCCAGCTACTATCAATGGCGACATGGATAAACAATTAGCAATTAATTATGCGAGTCACTTGGGTGGAATTGGGTATGGGACAGCAGCTTACGCTTATACTTGGGATCGCCATGTAAATACATTTCACGCAGGAGTAACATATGTAAATTATGGTGTTTTTGATGGTTATGATATCGATGGTAATGCCACTGGAGAATTTAGAGGTGCAGAAACAGCAATTTCATTGGGTTATGCTTATCGAATTCCTCGTTCGGATTTATATTTAGGAGCCAATTTAAAAATGATTAGCTCTAAGCTTGAACAATACAATTCTTTGGGAGCTGCCTTAGATTTTGGAATGGTTTATATAATTCCTAAAATTGACTTTATAGCAGCATTGTCTGTAAGAAATATGGGGACTCAAATTACTACCTATAATGATATTAATGAAAAATTACCTTTGGAAGTAACACTGGGGCTCTCTCAAACTTTAGAAAACATTCCTTTGAGATGGCATTTAACTTTTGAAAACCTTCAACAATGGCCATTAGGTTTCTCTAATCCAGCAAGAAGTACTTCAGATTTAGATGGAAATTCATCAGAAGAAAAAGTAGGTGTTTTAAATGAAGTTTTAAGACATACAATTATTGGAGCTGAATTATTTCCAAACAAGGGTTTTAATATTCGGATAGGTTATAATTTTAGAAGATCTGAAGAATTAAGAATTGTGGATCAACGTAATTTTTCTGGACTTTCTTTTGGTATTGGACTTAAATTAAATAAATTAAGGTTTAGCTATACGCATGCTAAATATACAAGTGCTTCTAACTCGAGTTTTTTCGGATTACAAATAGAATTATAATTAAATGAAAAGAATTACTATAGCAATAGATGGGTATTCTTCCACAGGAAAAAGTACTGTAGCAAAAGCCTTAGCTAAACGTTTATCATACACTTATGTTGATTCGGGTGCTATGTATAGAGCAGTTACCTATTTTGCAATGATTAATAACTGTTTTGAGGCTGGTTTTTTTAATTCAAATAAATTAATAAACACACTTGATCAAATTCACATCTCGTTTAAATATAATAATGATATCGGATATTCAGAAGTTTATTTAAATGACAAAAACATTGAATCTGAAATCAGATCCTTGGAAGTTTCAAATTTTGTTAGTCATGTTGCTGCAGTATCTGAAGTTAGAAAACTTATGGTAAAACAACAGCAGGCTATGGGAAGAAATAAAGGTGTAGTGATGGATGGAAGGGATATTGGCACTGTTGTATTTAAAGATGCTGAATTGAAATTATTTATGACGGCATCCTCTGAAGTAAGAGCTAATCGTAGATTTGAAGAATTAATTTCGAAAGGTGATAATGTAAAGTATGAGGAGGTTTTAGAAAATATTATAAACAGGGATCATATTGACACCACCAGAGCAGATTCTCCTCTTACAAAAGCTGTTGATGCTATCGAAATTGATAACTCCTCACTTTCTAAAGTAGAGCAATTAGATGTAATACTAAAGTATGTAGAAAGAATTATCACTAAATAGTTTTTTTACAAATGTTTGTTAATCAAAGAATTTAACATTAAATTTGCGCTCCTTTTTAGGTAAGAAGACTAATAAAAAGGGTTTAAATTAATATAAAAACAACTTCTATTTCAGTTACTTAAAGGTCTTCAAAGAAATAGAATACAAATTTTATCAGCAATGGCTGAAAAAGAAACAAAACAAGCAGAGGTTGAAGCAACTGACGCAAAAGCTGAAGAAACTATTGTAGAAACTACTACAGAGCAGCAAGTAACTCCCGAACAATTTCTTAAAGATTTTAACTGGCACAACTACG
>JBELHJ010000043.1:1369-13489 GCA_042091495.1 Bacteroidota bacterium | reverse complement strand
GAGCAGCAAGTAACTCCCGAACAATTTCTTAAAGATTTTAACTGGCACAACTACGAAGAAGGTATTGACCCAATTGCAGATTCAAAGCTAGAAGAATTTGAAAAATTAGTGTCTGAAAATTTTGTAGACACTCTAGATGATGAAGTTGTTGAAGGTGTTGTAGTTCATATTTCAGATCGTGATGCAATCATAGACATCAATGCAAAATCTGAAGGTGTAATCTCATTAAATGAGTTCCGATACAATCCTAACTTATCAGTTGGAGATAAAGTTGAAGTTCTTATTGATGTTAGAGAAGATGCTACAGGTCAGTTAGTTTTATCTCATAGAAAAGCGCGTGTTATCAAAGCATGGGATCGTGTTAACAAAGCTCACGAGACAGGTGAAATCGTTAATGGTTTCGTTAAATGTAGAACTAAAGGAGGTATGATTGTAGATGTTTTTGGAATTGAAGCATTCCTGCCTGGTTCTCAAATTGATGTTAAGCCAATTAGAGATTACGATCAATACGTAAATAAGACAATGGAATTCAAAGTGGTTAAAATTAACCATGAGTTCAAAAATATTGTGGTATCTCATAAAGCACTTATTGAGGCTGATATTGAGGAACAAAAGAAAGAAATTATTGGTCAGTTAGAAAAAGGTCAAGTTTTAGAAGGTGTTGTTAAAAACGTTACTTCTTACGGAGTATTTATTGATCTTGGTGGTGTTGACGGTTTAATTCACATTACAGATCTTTCATGGTCAAGAATTAACCATCCTAATGAAATTGTTGAACTTGATCAAAAACTTAACGTTGTTATTTTAGACTTTGATGAGAATAAGTCAAGAATACAATTAGGTCTTAAGCAATTAAGTAAACATCCATGGGAAGCTTTAGCAGACGACGTTAATGTAGGGGATAAAGTTAAAGGTAAAGTTGTTGTAATTGCTGATTATGGTGCATTTATTGAAGTTGCAGAAGGTGTAGAAGGATTAGTTCACGTAAGTGAAATGTCTTGGTCAACTCATTTAAGATCTGCACAAGATTTTGTTTCTGTTGGAGATGAAGTTGAAGCAGTAATATTAACTTTAGATAGAGAAGAGCGTAAAATGTCTCTTGGAATCAAACAATTAACTCCAGACCCTTGGACTGATATTACAGCTAAATACCCAGTTGGATCAAAGCACTCAGGTATCGTAAGAAACTTTACTAATTTTGGTGTTTTTGTTGAATTACAGGAAGGTATTGATGGATTAATTTATATTTCTGATTTATCATGGACTAAGAAAATCAAACATCCAAGTGAGTTCTGTAATGTTGGAGATACTTTAGATGTAGTAGTTCTTGAACTTGATGTTGAAGGAAGAAAACTAAGTCTAGGACACAAACAAACAGAAGCTAATCCTTGGGATAAATATGTGTCTGAGTTTGCTTTAGGGACTTCTCACACAGCTGCAATTGCTGAAGTTGTTGACAAAGGAGCTACAATTAATTTTAACGATGATATCGTAGCTTTCGTTCCTTCACGTCACATGGAAAAAGAAGACGGAAGTAAGCTTAAGAAAGGAGAAACTGCTGAATTTAAGGTTATTGAATTTAACAAAGAGTTTAAAAGAGTAGTTGCTTCTCATACAGCTGTATTCAAAGCTGAAGAAGCTGCCAACGTTAAAGCTGCTGTTAAAAAAGCCGCTGCAGTTGCTGCAGAAGCAAAACCAACTTTAGGTGATGCTAATGATGCTCTTCAAGCACTTAAGGATAAAATGGACGGAAAATAATTATTTCTTCCTTATCTATAATACAAAAGCCTCTCAGTACTGAGAGGCTTTTTTTATAAGCCTTATGTTTATAGAACTCATTTTTTTATTCTAACTTTGTATACCAATTATGTTTGGTATCATATGAGTCAAAAAGTACTACTTCATGCTAAAGAAGTCAAAATTATTCTCAATAGATTAGCATGTCAGCTCATTGAAAATCACAATGATTTTTCTAATACAGTTTTAATAGGTATTCAACCCCGTGGTGCATTTGTGGCTAAGCGTATTGCTGATATTTTGACTATAAAGCATAATATCACAAATCTTGATATTGGTTACTTAGATATCACATTTTATAGAGACGATTTTAGAAGAGGAGATAAACCACTCAAAGCAAATACCACAGAAATTAATTTTGTAATTGATGGTAAAAATGTGGTTTTCATTGATGATGTATTATACTCTGGACGAAGTGTTAGAGCAGCGCTAACCGCAATTCAGTCCTTTGGCAGACCTTCTTCCATTGAATTACTTACACTTATCGATAGAAGATTTAGTAGACATTTACCAATACAACCTAATTATAAAGGAAGACAAGTTGATGCCATAAATAATGAAAGAGTGGTTGTGAATTGGTCTGATGAAACCAATAGTGATTCCGATATGGTATATATAACTAATAAAGAAAATTAAGTAATGAGTGAACTGAGTGTAGACCACTTATTGGGAATAAAATATCTCAACACTTCAGATATAGATTTAATCTTTGAAACAGCAGATCATTTTAAAGAAGTTATAAACCGTCCTATAAAAAAAGTGCCATCGCTTAGAGATATTACAATAGCTAATTTATTTTTTGAAAATTCAACACGAACAAAATTATCTTTTGAGTTAGCTGAGAAACGACTATCTGCAGATGTAATTAATTTTTCAGCAAGTCAATCATCCGTTAAAAAAGGAGAGACTTTAATTGACACAGTTAATAATATTTTAGCGATGAAAGTTGATATGGTTGTTATGAGGCATCCTAATCCTGGTGCAGGGATATTTCTTTCTAAACATGTAGATGCTAAGATTATTAATGCCGGTGATGGTGCACATGAACATCCCACACAAGCGTTATTGGATTCTTACTCTATTAGAGAGTCACTTGGAAGTGTTTCTGGAAAGAATGTAGTTATTGTTGGAGATATTCTTCATAGTCGTGTTGCGTTATCAAATATTTACGCTCTTAAATTACAAGGTGCTAATGTTATGGTATGTGGTCCTAAGACATTGCTCCCAAAATATATTGCTGATTTAGGTGTTACGGTTGAAACGAATCTTAAGAAAGCACTTAATTGGTGTGATGTAGCAAATATGCTTAGGGTTCAGAATGAACGCATGGATATTAGTTATTTTCCATCAACCAGAGAGTATGCCATGCAGTATGGTGTTACTAAGGCTATTCTTCAAGGTTTAAATAAAAAAATAACTATAATGCATCCAGGGCCCATAAATCGAGGCGTTGAAATTACAAGTGATGTAGCAGATTCCGACCAATCAATTATTTTAAACCAAGTTGAAAATGGTGTGGCTATCAGAATGGCTGTAATGTACCTTTTAGCATCAAA
Source organism: Bacteroidota bacterium (assembly GCA_042091495.1). Classification (GTDB taxonomy): domain Bacteria; phylum Bacteroidota; class Bacteroidia; order Flavobacteriales; family Flavobacteriaceae; genus JBELHJ01. The sequence continues at coordinate 10,136 of JBELHJ010000043.1, read as the reverse complement.
AATTAAACGTTAATTTATGATTGTTAATTCATTTCAAAATTTAACAGAAATTAACCAGGAGTGCCTTTCAACTCTTGAATTTATTAATAAAATCAACGCCGATTTTTCTTTATTTTCTAACAATAATATAATAGTCATTTTAGTGTCATTAATTCCATTAACTAGATCTGAACTATCCGAATTCTTGTTGTTATCAAATAGACATCGTGAAAATGGTCATTCTTTTGTAATTGTCACTAATAATATAGATATTGATTCAATTCCAGAAGAATTAATAATGGTACCTACATTAATCGAGGCTAAAGATGTAATTGAAATGGAGGAAATGGAACGTGATTTAAATTTATAAGTATGCAATTATCCATTCTTGGTTGTTATAGTGCGACTCCTAGAGTCAACACTAATCCTACAGCACAAGTACTGGAAATCAAAAATCACATTTTTCTTATTGATTGTGGTGAGGGCACTCAGGTACAATTGCGCAAGCACAAAATTAAATTCTCAAGAATAAAGCATATCTTTATTTCTCACTTGCATGGGGACCACTACTTTGGTTTGGTCGGATTAATCTCAACATTTAGATTGCTTACTAGAGAAACAGATCTTCATATCTATGGTCCAAAAGGATTAAAAGAAGTGGTAACTTTACAAATGAAACTTGCAGACTCATGGACGAATTACAAACTTATTTTTCATGAGTTAAATAGTAAATCTTCAGAGGTTATATTTGAGGATGACAACGTATTTGTAAAAACAATTCCATTAAGTCACAGAATATACACGAATGGTTTTTTATTTGCGGAAAAGGAGGGATTACGTCAGCTTGATATTAATGCTGTACTAAATCAAAATATTCATAAGGTCTATTACAATAAGTTGAAGCAAGGTGCAGATGTTACAAATGAGGACGGTAAAATTGTAAAAAATAATACAGTTACTAAGCCTCCAAAACTACCAAAAAGTTATGCCTTTTGCAGTGACACTAGATTTGATGAAGGTCTGGTCAAAATAATTCACGGAGTTACAGCTTTGTATCATGAATCTACATTTTTAGAGCAGCATGCTCATTTGGCAGAGTCAACTGGTCACAGTACGGCAAAACAAGCAGCAGAGATTGCTAAACTTGCAAAAGTTGGCCAATTAATTTTAGGTCATTATTCCACACGCTATGATGATTTATCACAATTTAAGTCTGAAGCTTCCGAAGTATTTGAAAAAGTAATACTCGCAAGGGATGGGAAAACAATAACTATTTAATAAAGTTTTTAAGTATTACTTTTTTAGCATTTTTTGTTGTATTACATTTATTGTAATATTAAAGTTCTAGATATTAATACTATGAATAGGGATTTAAGTGATTACAGAGAGTCTTATGAACAACGTAAATTAATAAAAAAGAGCCTTCCAAAAAATCCAATTCAATTATTTGCTAATTGGTTTGATGAAGCCGATAATTCTAATTTTATTAGAGAAGCTAATGCAATGACTTTATCAACTTTAGGAGTTAATGGTTATCCATCTAGTAGAATTGTTTTACTGAAACAATTTGATGACAAAGGATTTGTGTTTTATACAAATTATAATTCAAATAAAGGAAAGGCAATAATAAATCATCCTCAGGTTTGCTTATCTTTTTTTTGGCCAGATCTTGAACGTCAAGTTATTGTTAGAGGTATAGCTTCTAAAGTTCCTGATGATGTTAGTGATGCTTATTTTAATTCCCGTCCTAAAGGAAGTCAATTAGGAGCTATAGCTTCAAACCAAAGTAATGTTATTGAATCTAGAGATTTCTTAGACGATTGTTTAAAATCTTTAGAGTTAGAGTATAAAAATAAAGAAGTTTCTCGTCCAAAGTATTGGGGAGGTTTTATAGTAGTTGCAGATCAAATTGAATTTTGGCAAGGAAGAAAAAATCGGCTTCATGATCGTTTCTTGTTTACAAAGAATGATAATGATTGGTTAATTGACAGATTGTCACCTTGATATTTTTAAAAAATAAGTTAATGAAATCAGTCACTTTCATCAGACATGCCAAATCATCATGGGAAAATAATCTTCCTGATAGAGATCGTCCTTTAAAGGAAAGAGGAGTTAAGGATGCTATGCTTGTGGCAAATTATTTTAAGGGGTTAAGTATTAATCATGATTTAATTGTATCCAGTCCAGCAAATAGAGCACTAAGTACTTATGATATATTTAATTACGTACTAGACATGAAGTCTATTTCTTTAAATGTTATAGAATCTCTTTATGATTTCGAAGGGCATGCTGTAAAAGCAGAATTATCTATGTTGAGTAACTCTTTCAGTTCTGTTATGTTATTTGGTCACAATTTTGCTTTAACAAAAATGGCAAATCAATTATCTAAAACTAATATTGAACACGTTCCAACTTCGGGTTTATTTAGAATAGAATTTAATGTTGATTTGTGGTCTCAACTTAAAATAGGAAAACTCACGCATTTTATCACCCCCAAACAATTAAAATAGATGGTAAAAAATAAAGAACAGTATATTAACAGAGAATTAAGCTGGTTGAAATTTAATGCAAGAGTTTTACAAGAAGCTCAGGATCCCTCAGTTCCCTTAATTGAAAGGTTAAGATTTGTTGGGATTTTTTCAAATAATCTAGATGAATTTTTTAAAGTGCGTTATGCTACTGTCAAGCGTATAGTTGAAGCTGGAAAAATTGGTAAAAATCAATTTGGAGGAAAGCGTGCAGATAATTTACTTAAAGAAATCACAGAAGTTGTTATAAAACAGCAAGCTCATAGTTCTGAAATACTTAAACAAATTCAATTAGAACTAGAGAATGAACAAATTTTCATTCTTAATGAAACGCAGTTAAGTGAAACTCAACAAGATTATGTTAAAAATTATTTTTTAGAGTACATCAGTTCTGCATTGGTTACAATTGTTGTTAAAGAAGAATTGGAATTACCTCTATTAAAAGATAAACCGGCTTATTTAGCTGTAAAAATGGAACTTCTGGAAGGAGATAAATTATATGCACTTATTGAAATACCTAAGTCTATAAATCGTTTTATTGTTTTACCAGAAGAAAATGGTAAAAACTATATCATTTTAGTAGATGATGTTTTGAGATTTTGTTTGGATGATGTTTTTCAGATTTTTGATTACAAATCAATTTCTGCCCATATGATCAAAATCACCAGAGATGGTGAATTGGATTTCGATACAGACTTAAGTAAAAGTTTCATGGCTAAAATTTCTGAAAGTGTCAAACACAGACAAATTGGACATCCTGTAAGGTTTGTTTACGACAGTTCTATAGACCAAGATACATTAGAGTTTTTTCTAACTAAAATGAATATTGCATCACGAGATAGCTTAATACCTGGAGCAAGATATCACAACCGAAGAGATTACATGAAGTTTCCTAGTCTAGGAAAAACAGAATTACTATACAATTCAATTAAGCCACTTGAAGTGAAAGGGCTAGATTTAAATAAGAGTTTATTTAAGTCTATATCTCAAAGGGATTATTTGCTTCACACACCATATCATACTTTTTCATATGTTGTTAAATTTTTACGAGAAGCAGCACTTGATGTAAAAGTTAAATCCATAAAAATTACCATTTACAGATTGGCTCAAATTTCACACGTTGCAAGCGCATTAATTAATGCTGCAAAAAACGGAAAAAAAGTAATCGTATCTATTGAACTTCAGGCACGTTTTGATGAGGAAGCAAACATAAAATATGCTAACCAAATGAAAGATTCAGGCATCGATTTAATTTTTGGTGTAACTGGCCTTAAAGTTCATTGTAAAATTTGTGTGGTTGAACGTTTTGAAAACGATAAAATAAAACGGTATGGTTTTATAAGTACTGGAAATTTTAATGAATCAACAGCTAAGTTATATACAGATTTAACATTGCTAACATCTAATCAAAAAATACTTAAAGACATCAATAAGGTATTTAATTTTTTTGAAGCTAATTATAAAATCTATACCTATAAACATATTATAACATCACCTCATAACACTAAGAATAAGTTTTGTGCATTAATTGATAAAGAAATTGAAAATGCGAGGAAAGGACTGCCAGCCTACATTAAATTAAAAATGAACAGCATGTCTAATTACGATATGGTTGACAAATTATATGAGGCAAGTAGAGCGGGCGTGAAAATTAAGCTTATTGTTAGAGGTTTATGTTGTTTGGTTCCCGGTATTAAAGGAATGAGTGAGAACATACAAACCATAAGTATAATTGATAAATTTTTGGAACATTCTAGATTATATATATTTGGTAACAATAATTCTCCTAAAGTATACATATCTTCAGCAGATTGGATGACTCGAAATATTGAAAACAGGGTAGAGGTAACTTGCCCTATTTATGATGAAGATATTAAATCTGAATTACAAGATTTATTCGAAATTTGCTGGAATGATAATGTTAAGGCAAGAATAATCAACGAAAACCAGGATAATTTATACATCAATGATGATAATAGCCCTTTTAGATCTCAATTTGAAATCTATAATTATTATTTAAATCAACTGGATGGCAATGCTTGATATTCGTAAATATGCTGCCATAGATATAGGATCCAATGCGATTAGATTACTCATTGCTAATGTAATAGAATCATCAGGTAAACCTCCTCAATTTAAAAAGAGTGCCTTAGTTAGAGTACCCGTTAGACTAGGAGCAGATGTTTTTAATTCAAAAAGTATTTTAGATGAGAATATTGAACGTGTGAATGATACCATGATGGCATTTAAATTACTCATGAAAACTCATAGAGTGTCAAAATACAAAGCATGTGCTACATCTGCAATGCGAGAGGCTGAAAATGCAAAAGAAGTGGTTGAATTAGTGAAATCAAATTCCGGTGTTCAAATCGATATCATTGATGGTCAAGAAGAAGCAGCTATTATTGCTTCTACAGATCTCTCAGATTTCATAAAAGCTGATAAGACTTATTTATATGTGGATGTAGGGGGAGGTAGTACTGAGTTTACATTATTTCATGATCAAAAAAGAATTGTTTCTAAATCATTTAAAATAGGCACTGTAAGATTACTAAATAATATGGTTTCTCAAGCTCAATGGGAAGAGGCAATGCATTGGATTCAATATCACACATCAAATTATGATAAAATAAGGTTAATAGGTTCAGGGGGAAATATTAATAAGATATTTAAATTATCTAATACCACTGAAGGTAAACCCTTATCATATTTGTATCTCATTAAATTTTATGAAAATTTAAAGGCGCACACTTATGAAGAGCGTATTACAGATTTAAATTTAAACCAAGATAGAGCAGATGTAATATTACCAGCCTCTCAAATATATCTTTCTGCAATGAAATGGAGTAACGCAAAACATATTTATGTTCCAAAAATTGGTTTGTCAGATGGTATTATAAAGAGTATATATTATAATAATATTAATAGCAAGGCACTTTAACCGTGAATGGTCTCTTTTTTACTAAGTGCTTTCATTATTTCAGCCTCAAAATTTAAAAGATCTTGCCATTTTTTGTCTACCTCATTTTTAATACCATATTGTCTTGCAAACCCAAGAAACATAGTATAATGATTAGCTTCACTTATCATAAGTTTTCTGTAAAATGTAGCTAAGTTTTTGTCTTCTAAGTTCTCAGAAAGTAATCTAAAGCGTTCGCAACTCCTCGCTTCAATTAAAGCAGCATATAATAACCTGTGAACCAATTGGGTAGTTCTACTACCTCCTTTTGGGAAAAACTTATGTAATTTAACAACATACTCGTCTTTTCGATCTCTCCCAAGTACCCAACCATAATCAATAATTTTATCATAAACCATTTTAAAATGACTCATTTCTTCATTAACTAGTTCAGTCATGGCTATAACTAAATCTGTGTACTCTGGGAAACTTACAATTAAAGAAATTGCAGTACTTGCAGCTTTTTGTTCACAGTAAGCGTGATCTGTTAAAATTTCTTCAATATTTTTTTCTACGATATTAACCCACCTGGGATCTGTAGGAAGTTTGAGACCTAACATACTTTTTTTTTCAAAAATAAACATTCAAAACTAAATCTCCAGATTGAAAGTATCTTTGAGTAATTTTAATGAAGGGTTTTTATCCATTAGTTTAATCAGTTTTTCTTCATCTGTATAGGCATGTTTACTAGCTATCTCTTCATTTACTGAAATGTGTAGTGTAAGATCATGATTTTTAAGATGCCTTCTCATAAACTCCATTAATCCATGTTGTTCTCTTTCTAAATCTAGTTTCATAGACTCATTTGGGAATTCTAATTTAATTGTTGTACCATCTAAATCTGGTATTACAGACTGCATAATGGAAGCTACAATTTTTAGCCCTTTTTGATCTAAAAGCTGGTTGTATTTATTCCAATAGTTTTTAAAATCATCCTCTGTAAAAGATTCTTTAGGTAAATCTTCAGGTTGAAGAACCACATCCATTTGTTTTATTTTGTGGTCTTTCTTGGCTCTTATACTTTTTAGAGATAGTCCTGATGTCCCTTTTTTCTTAGAGGATAAATTTGGTGAAGGGACTATTTCTTTTGAGTTTTCTTCAGTATTAACTAATACCTCTTCTGTTTTGCTTAATTTTTCAGGTAAAACGTTTTGCGCCTCATTTATTGCTATTGTTGGGCTCCCTTTTAGTTTTCTAAAAAACGTTGCTGGAATTATAAAATGGGGTTTATTTTTTTTTTGCTCCGTCAAAAGTGACAGAGGCAAGCTGCATTAGACTAAGCTCAACGAGCAATCGCTGATTTTTACTTAGCTTATAATTTAAATCGCAGTTGTTGGCTATTATAATACTTTCTTTTAGAAATGCTAAAGCACATTTTTGACTTTGTTCTTGGTACATGAGCTTTGCAGTTTCACCAACTTCTAAAAGTGGTATAGTTTGAGGGTTCTTACAAACCATTAAATCTCTAAAGTGCGAAGCCAATCCAGCAATGTAGTGTTGGCCATCGAATCCATTCTTGAGGATTTCGTCAAAATATACTAATAGTTCAGGAATCTTATTTTCAAGAATTAAAGAAGTACTTTTAAAAAAAACGTCATAATCTAGAACGTTTAAGTTTTTACTTACAGCTTCTCTAGTTAGACTATTTCCAGAATAACTTACAACCCTATCAAAAATTGATAGCGCATCTCGCATGGCGCCATCAGCTTTTTGAGCGATAATATGTAACGCATCATCTTCCGCATCGATACCTTGTGCTTTTGCAATTTCTGTAAGATAGTTTTTAGCATCAGTAACACTTATTCTTTTAAAATCAAAAATTTGACATCTCGAAAGTATAGTCGGAATAATTTTGTGTTTCTCCGTGGTAGCTAGTATAAAAATACAATGTTTTGGGGGTTCTTCTAATGTTTTCAGAAATGCATTAAAAGCTTGAGCAGAAAGCATATGAACCTCATCAATAATATATACTTTATAATTACCAACTTGAGGAGGAATTCTAACTTGATCTGTTAGGTTTCTTATATCATCAACAGAATTATTAGAAGCCGCATCAAGTTCAAAAATATTGAAAGCATAATCCTCTTGGTCAGAACTATCACTATTAGAATTAATAAGTTTAGCTAGAATTCGGGCACAACTAGTTTTTCCAACACCTCTAGGGCCTGTAAACAAAAGAGCTTGTGCTAAGTGGTTGTTTTTTATAGCATTCTCAAGTGTATTAGTAATAGCTTGTTGCCCTACAACTTCCTTGAAAGTTTGTGGTCTGTATTTCCTAGCTGATACTATAAAGTGTTCCATAATCTAATCAAAACAAATTTAAAAATTTGAATAAAATTGATGCTTTCAAATACAATATATTAATTAGGAGTTATTAACAATATTTACAGTTAGTTGATATATAATTATATGATTATAGTTGTATTTTTGCTGAAAGCAGATCGCCTTATCGCTGCATAAAATGCAGAGGAAAGTCCGAACACCATAGTGCAGTTATAGTGGTTAATAGCCACCAGTCGTGAGGCTAGGAAAAGTGCAACAGAAAGTATGTACAGGTTAAGCTGTAGTGAAATCAGGTAAACTCTATAAGGTGCAATGTCATGTATACCAGCGTTTGAGGGCGGCACGTTCAATGTTGGAGGGTAGGCAGCTAAAGTTTATTGGTAACAATAAATTAAGATAAATGATAAGGGCTCATTTTGAGTACAGAATTCGGCTTACAGATCTGCTTTTTATTTTTTTTCAAAAAAACTAAACGTGTTACCACCATAGTGTTTTGAATATCTAAAGTTAAATAGGTCACTTAAGTCTGTGTGTTTAGAGTGTTCAACTACTAGAACGCCTGAATCATTCAATAAATCATTTTCAAAAATTAATTTAGGAATCTTAATAAATAGTTCCTTTTCAAAATCATAAGGCGGATCTGCAAAAATCACATCAAATTTTACCTTATTGTTTTCAATATATTTAAAAACATCACTTTTTAAAGCACTAATTGGTAAAACTAATTGTTTAGTTACAGACTCTATAAATTTTACACACCCATAAAACTGATCAACTGCAGTGATATTAGTACATCCTCTAGAGGCAAATTCGTAACTTATATTACCCGTGCCCGCAAACAAGTCTAAAATACTAATATCTTCAAAATAATAGGAATTATTTAGGATGTTAAATAAGGCTTCTTTTGCCATATCAGTTGTAGGTCTTACTGGTAAGTTTTTTGGAGCAGTAATTTTTCTACCTTTTAATGATCCTGAAACAATTCTCATTAATTAAAACTGTTTAAAATTAAAAAATG
>JBELHJ010000043.1:0-1269 GCA_042091495.1 Bacteroidota bacterium | reverse complement strand
GCATTTGTAAGTGTGCTATATGCATGATAATAATCAAAACTACCAAACTCTTCCAATAGCTGGTTATTAATATTTACATATGGTATATATACCGTATGAATGCGAAGTGATTCGTTGTGATCAAACGTTAAATAATCGGTTTCTAAAATCTTAGTATTGAACTTTAGATAATCATTTAATTTATTTTCATCAAATAATTCCTCTGGAACAAGCGTTGCCAACTCACTTTGGTGGGTTACTCTAATTTCATTAAAAGGCTGCGAAAATACATCTTCCGATTTTAAATGACTTACTAATGCATCAAGAGTCATTTCCGGAGTATAGGCTTTGTCAAAAGTTTTTGCATGGAGATACTCAATGGTTTGCGATGATTTATTGAGTATACAAAAAGAAAGTCCATTCAAATGAATTTGAATGGACAGGTCTTTATGAGTATGTAAGTCTGTATTACTCGTCTGCAAATGTTTTTGGCCAGTTTCCATTAGTATTAACTTCCTCAAGTGATCCTACTTTTAAAAAAGGACCGCTTACGTTTTCTAATGAAATAACTTCACGTTCTTTAGAAACTAGGTTAGCGTCTTGATCAAATAAGATAACTTTTTTATCAATTTTAGCTTCAAAAACAGAGATACCATCAAGTTCACCTACAGCAAGGTCTATGCTAGAGCCTGGTTCCCCAGCACCTTCAGGAATATTCATCATGGTTCTAAAGCGCTCATCAGATCCAAATAAAGAATCTTTAACAGGCACATAACCTAAAGTGTCAATCAAAACAATGTCTTTAAACATGTCAACACCAAAAATTTTAGTTTGTTGCTTATCTAAAATAGAGGAATCTCTTCTCTGTGTAATAGTGTATTGCGCAGTGTCAATAAATTGTATTAAATGATCAAACTTTTTAGTAAAACGACCTGTAATTTCCAGGTGAGCAAGTTCAGCATCTCTAATGTCTTTAAGATTTTCTATAACAGCTTTATATCTTTTTACTTTGAGTTGATTGAATTGAATTTCACCATAAACAGACATGAATGTTGCATATGCTAAATAAAAAATCAAAGCCCAAAGCCCTAATTGTACAGCAGGTTTAGCTTTTTTAGGTACATATTTATCTATTACCCAAACAATTCCAATGGTTAGTAAAACGAGAATAACAATACCAACAATTACTTTTAACATAATTACGTTTTTAATTAATTTATGATGTATGGCAAATCTACAATTTTTTTCTATTTTCAAAAATGAATGTATGTATTTTTGAAAAATTAAATC
>JBELHJ010000042.1:4839-19270 GCA_042091495.1 Bacteroidota bacterium | reverse complement strand
TTTTTTTGACACTAAAAAAGTGGTTCATCTCCCATTAAAATTTAAATAATAAAAAATTGCCCTAGCGGATTTTTCTAGAATGCAGTGGTAAGATTAAGACTCAAACCGGTATTCTCAGGAACAAATCTACAAACACCTCCCACACACAGAAGTCCTCCTCGTTGGCGACCATAGTTTAAAGCGATCCTGGTTGCACCTTTTGAGTAACTCCCTCCAAAATTGTAATAGTGTATTTGATAATCTTCAACGTAATTATCATAATTATAGATGTCGTTAACGTATAATGATAGATTTCTGTTTAGGTTAACTTCAATAGTGCCACCAGCCCAATTACCATTGGCGATGTTACTAGCTACTAAAAAGGATTCACTCCATAAGTGCTGAGCTTCAAGTCTTATAGATTTACCTTTTCCAAATTTGTAGGTAGCTTCAGCAACCGCAATAGTAAAATCAACTTCATTGGCTAAGGCAACAGGCTCTCCAGTGAAAACCCCTTTATTAGTGGTGCCATTTTGGAAAGTAAATATAGAGTTCCATGTTTTTGACCATTTTTTCCTTATTTCAATATTGAAATCTTTAAATAGTTTTTTTCCAAACTTTAAAAATTCAGCATCATAAGTTTGTTCTTGGTCATTGAATTTTGCATCTAATAGTGCCCAATATGAAAAGTTAGCTGTAAGTTTAGTGCCGTACTTGCCACCTAAAGCAGTTCCCTTTTTTATGGTGTAAAAGGCATCAATTTGACTACCAATTTCACCAGCCTGTCCAGCAATCTCAGAGATACTTAATCTTGCTTGAGGTTGGTAGACATAAATGTTTCCTAATGCAAAGTCTTGTTGCTTGGTTAATGCAGGAATGTAATTTATACTCAGCATGTTAAATTGGTTTTGGTTGGGGTTACTGAAATCACTTTCAGCGAAAAAACTCATGTTTTCAATTCTTCTGAATGTGGTATTGATTCCAATGCCTTTTTTGGTATAGCCTAAGTCAACTAAAAAGGCATTACCCTTATAAAATTGATCTGATACAGGTTTTAAAAATCCTCCTAAATCCTGATAGGCCACATCCTCACCTTTAATGGTGTATTCCATACTGGTGTAAAACTTACCAAAATCGGCGTCTAAGTTTATGGCATAGGAACTAATTAGATTAGGTGTGTTTGGTGAATTTATAAAGTCAGGGTTTTTTGAAAAGTCTTCTTGTTTTCCAACATAACTCAATCCCAAAGATAAATTACTTAAGGATTGAATTTTAAAAGCATTTGTTATATCAAAATTAGTGTTTACGCCATAAAGATTAGTATCTGAAATTTCAAATGCATTTCGCATTTGGCCATAAAGTACAGTAGCCGAAAGGTATGAATTGGGAGTGTAGATCACCCGTCCACCTCTCAGGGCATTATTCCAACCTAATTGGCGTTCCTCATAAGTTCTTAAAAGAAGTCCGCTACCAAATTGTTCGTAAAAATAACCTGCAGTAATATCCAGAGATTCGTTTTTATAATTTACATAATAAGTCGCGAGATCTGTGCCTTCATAGCCTTTATAATAATTTAATAAAGCCATGGGTTCATAGGATTCTAGTTGCAGCCCTACCGTAAAATTATTCAAAAACTCATAGTCAAGTCTTAAATAAGAGTTAGATCTTAAGTATTCATCTTCGTAATCTACTTCAAGAAATTCAGGGTCATTATTATACCATTGCAGATTAGATTCGAGGCTGCCACTTAGATGAGACAAAACGTCTTGAGTAAAGTTTTTATGGTCTTTTTGAGCGACTAAATTTACAGACGCAATAACAATAGCAACTAGCGGAATACTTCTAAAAAACGACATAGAATTATATTTGGACTAAGAATGTTCTCGTAAAATTTCGAATAACTCATCTTCATATCCTGGAGTGTATCCAGAATGTCTAAAAACAATTTTGCCGTTTTTAACAACAAGTGTTAGAGGAACAGTAGCTGCTCCTAAAGCACGTTTTAAGTCGTTGTTAGTGTCTAAAAGAATTTCAAAATCCCAATCTTTACCATTGACCAAAGGTTTAACTCGTTTCACTGTTCTTGAATCGTCAATAGATATGGCGTAAAGCGCAACATCTGTTTCGTCCTGCCAATCTTCATAGACATCATTGATAGCATCTAATTCATTCTTACATGGCACGCACCAGGTAGCCCACAGTGATATGACTATTAACTCATGATTATTGCTTACGGTTCTTAAGCTAATTGTTTCGTTATCTAGTGTTTTTAAGTTGATGTTAGGAAGCTGTTCCTGAGCATGAACGCCAATCGTAAATATTAATAAAAAGCTATATATGAATCTTTTCATGAGTGGAATTTTCTTCAATATTACTAAATTTGTAAAGATAATTTAGAATCAATTATTGATTTTTTACAATTTAAAGTACTTAAAATTCACATAAACGTAATTAAAACACTTTTTATCTAAATTAATTAGGTTTGAAACGTACCTAAATGTTATTTTTGGTTTTAAAATTTAATTCAATGAAAAATATAGGAAAAGTATTAATGGTATTATCGGCTCTTATATTCGCTTGTAGTACAGGTGAAGATGATAATACTGATAATTCAAATAATGGGAACAATAATCAAAACCAAGTAACTTCAATTACTGTAATTACTGAAGATGTTGTGTTGTTGGATCAAACACCAGAGATTGAAATTAAAGTGTTTTCCAACAGAAGTGAAGATTTAACAAGGGAATCTGTCATTTATGTCAATGGCGTAAAAATAGATGGTAATACCTATGTTCCTTCTATTGAGGCAAATTATGAAGTTTATGCTGAATACGGCGATTTAACTTCTCCAGTTTCTAATGTTGATGTTCGTGTTATAGGTGCTGTTAGTTTAAGTTTTACAAATTCAGGAGTTCCAAGAAACGAGACGATTACCTTTAAAGCGGTTGATGATTTAGGGAACGAAATTTTGAAAAACGTTTCTTATTATGTAGATGATGTTGCTCTTGAGTCTAATACATTCACTACTGATGAAGTTGGATTTTATAATGTTTATGCGACTTATAATAGTAATTATAAAGGCGTATTGACTTCTGAAACAAAACCTCTAAAAGTAGCATTTTCACAAAAGATATTAGTTGAAGATTATACGGGTGCATGGTGTGGATATTGTCCAAGGATAGCTTATAAACTTGCTAAGGCTGAGGAGTTAAATCCCAAAGTTATTGGAATAGGAATTCATCAAGGTGATAACATGCAGTACAGCAATATTAGCGCTTTAATAAATAATTTTGGAATCACTGGTTTTCCTACTGCTATTGTAAATCGAAAATCTAATTGGGCAGAGGCGACTTTACCATGGGAAGGTCCTTTTTCTGGACTAGATAATAAAACAAGTGGTGCGTCTAATTTAGGTATATCAATAGCTACCTCAATAGCAGGTTCGTCTTTAAATGTTTCTATTGATGTTGAAGTATTAACTGATTTTACAGGATCAAAATTGGTAGCCTATCTCTTAGAGGACGACAATAAAGCAGCTCAAGCTAACTATTATAATTCAGATTCTTCATCTCCTTGGTATAACACAGGTAATCCAATACCAAATTTTGTTCACGATAATGTTTTGATTGGCAGATTTACCAATGATTTTGGAGATACTATTAATTTTAATGATAATAATTTTAATTTTTCATCTTCAATAACTCTACCTAATAGTTTACTAGACAATAAAGCAAATCTTGAAATAGTTGCTTTTGTTGTTAATAGTAGCGGTCAAGTAATTAATGTTGAGCATGCTCATTTAATTGATTAGTGTATAATTTTATAAATAAAAAGCCTCCAATTGGAGGCTTTTTATGTTTAGAATATAATGCGTTTACTTTTCTAAAAATGGATACTTGTAATCTGTTGGGGTTACAAAAGTTTCTTTAATCATTCTAGGAGATACCCATCTTAAAAGATTCTGAGCAGATCCTGCTTTATCATTAGTTCCAGAAGCTCTAGCACCTCCGAAGGGTTGTTGACCTACAACAGCTCCGGTTGGTTTATCATTGATATAAAAGTTACCTGCAGCATTTTCAAGAATTTGCGTTGCAGTATTAGCTGCATAACGATCCTGAGAGAATATAGCTCCTGTTAATGCATAATCACTTGTTTCGTCAACTAATTTAAGCGTTGCCTCATAAGCGTCATCTTCAAAAATAAAAATTGTAATTACTGGTCCAAATAACTCTGTACACATGGTCGTATATTTAGGGTCTTTGGTAAGAATTACAGTAGGTTCAATGAAATAACCTTTAGATTTGTCATAATTTCCTCCGGCAATGATTTCTACAGAATTGTCTTTCTTAGCACCCTCAATAAAACTTACTATTTTATCAAATGAAGCTTCATGAATAACTGAAGTTACAAAGTTTGATGGATCCTCTGGGGATCCCATAGTTATAGTAGCTAAATCCTCAAGGAGAATGGTTTTGGTGTCGTTCCATATAGACTTCGATATATAGGCTCTGGAAGCCGCACTACATTTTTGACCTTGAAATTCAAAAGCGCCTCTAATGATTCCTGTAGCAACCTGCCTTGGGTGTGCTGACTTGTGCGCAACTATAAAGTCTTTTCCTCCGGTTTCACCAACAATTTTAGGGTAGGTTTTGTAGGTGTGGATGTTCTCGCCAATTTTTTTCCATAATTCTTTGAATATGAAAGTTGACCCTGTAAAGTGAAGTCCAGAAAAATCGGGGTTTGATAAAACGGTATCAGTAATCATTTGAGGATCTCCAAAAACAACGTTAATCACACCGTCGGGAACACCTGCTTCTTTAAATACGTCTAAAATTACTTTTGCAGAAAGTACTTGGTGATCACTAGGTTTCCATACCACAACATTTCCCATAAGTGCCATACAGGCCGGTAGGTTGGCTGCAATAGCAGTAAAGTTAAAAGGTGTTACAGCGTATGTAAATCCTTCTAAAGGTCTATATTCTATCCTATTCCATGATTCTGAGGTACTCTCTGGCTGTTCATGATAGATATCCGTCATGAATTGTACATTGAATCTTAAGAAATCAATTAATTCACAAGCGGCATCGATCTCTGCCTGATGAAGCGTTTTTGATTGTGCCATCATGGTAGCGGCATTAATTTTAGCACGATATGGTCCTGCAATTAATTCCGCAGCTTTCAGAAAAATTCCAGCACGGTGTTCCCAGGGTAATTTAGACCAAGTTTTTCTAGCTTCAAGTGCTGTTGATATGGCTTCTTGTACATGTTGTTTATCGGCCAAATGATATGAGCCTACTACATGGTTGTGGTCGTGTGGTGGGGCCACATTTTTAATAGTGCCTGTTTTTATGTGTGATCCATTGATGTACAGTGGCACCTCTGTATGTGAATTAAATAATGTATTATATGCTTCTAGTGTAGCCTTTCTTTCTGGTGAACCTGGAGCATATGACTTTACGGGTTCATTAACTGCTACAGGGACGTTGAAAAATCCTTTACCCATTATAATTAATTTTTAAGTTTTAAAATTGAGACCACAAATTTACGGCTTTTTAAATACAAGGAATATTTAATAAGCTCTTAAGATTATTAAAATAAAAAAAATGTATTTAAACATTTAATTTACAGCGTGGTACGGAAATAGCTGAAACTTTGGAATGCTAACTTTGAAAACATTCTGCGTTAACTTATTGACCATTAAGTAATAGCCTTTCATGGTGCCAAAGGGCGCATGAAGTACACATCCTGAAGTGTATTGGTGTTTATCACCTGGTAATATATGAGGTTGCAAGCCAACTACCCCTGGACCTTTAACTACTTTTGGAATATGAAGGGCATCATTTATGACCCAATTTCTTGAATGTAACTGTACTTCACTCTGTGAAAGATTTTCAATAGTAATGGTATATTCGAAGGCATACATTAATTGGTAGTCCTTGTAAAAAGTACCTTCAAATCTGTGGTCGACAGAAATTTTAATTCCAGAAGTTACCTGGTGGACCATAAGTTAGATAAAGTTTTAGAAGCTCTAATTTAAGAAATTAATTTGTTATGAATGAGGAATTTGCACCACCATATCCTATTACTTGATCATAGCGACCTCCAAGAGGTCTATAATAAACGATGACTTTGTAGTTGTTTTCTGTTTGCCAGTGGTTACCACTAATGGCTCCTTCGTTTAAATTACCATAGGAATCCAGAACAACAAACTTATAATTATAAAATCCTTGTTTAAACTTTAGATTACATTGGTATCTTTTTTTTATTGGATCATAAGCCATGAGATTACTTTCGTTTAATTCAAAATTATTGAAATTACCATAGACAAAAACATTTTGATTTTCTAACAGCTTAGAGTCTAATGAAAAGTGAACATTGGTATAATCAGCTTCAATACTGGTGTTGCTAGTATTTAATGCATTGACTTTAAAGGTGCCGTTAATATCGGGATTGTAGGTGTAAGGGAGGTTAGATCTTTGGATATTAGTAAACAAATAACTTTGGTAAATATCATCCAAGTCAATAAATTGAATGCTGTTGTTTGCTGCTCTTACATCTTTAGTATCGAAGAAAAAATATTCGTTACCAGCCCAAAATGAACTTTCTTCATTATATCTGTAACTTAATGTTTTACCAAGTATGTACTGTGGTTTTAAGTCAGTGATAGCAGTCTTAAGATTATTGTTTTGAATTAGTTTTGTTTTGACAGTCTCTGCAGGATTGGTTAACGTATTTCTTGGATTTATTGTGATTTCTATATTTTGTTTTGTGTTAATATGTGCCATATCTCTAGAGCGCTTTACCTGAACTCCTACAGCAGATTCATCTTTGTAAACAATAAATTTCCTACTAAACACCAATTCATCAATATCATTATAAATTGATAATAGATAATTCCCTGTTTTTAGCAGCCCTTTAAGTTGATTGTTAGGAATCTTAAGCCTGTAATGAGAGTACATTTGATAGGCGTTAAATGAATTGTAATATTGAAAAATCCTCTGGTTGTCAAGTCCACTCATGTATTCAGCTTTTGCCAAAATAGAAGGGGTCCAATCAAAATTAAAATGTTCAATCGTATAATAGTAATCTGCCTCATTTCCATTGATATCATCAAACTCAAGAATAAGTGGTTGTCCTAATTCAATGACAGGTAATTCGTTTAAACTTCCAGGTGTACTAAATGTTATGGTTTTAATAAATTCTGGAGGTGCTTGTTCAGAAACGGATTGTCCATAGTGCAAGTGCGCATTTATGATAGAAAATATTAAGATTAACAGTGAAGATTTATACATTTATTTACTTATTATTTATGTAAATATAGCGAAATCTTATGCGGTCAAATAAATTATTATTTAGAATAATTATAAATAATTGACTTGTGGAAATATCACTGAATTTTTGGGGTATTATTTATTAAATTTGCACCGATTTTCATGTGTTGGAAATCAAATCAAAATAACTATTAATTAATAGATTTATAAATATGTCAAAAGACATTAAAATCAAAAAGGGTCTTGACATTAATCTTAAAGGTGCTGCAGCTGAGGTTTTAGAAACTGCAATTGTAAGTAAATACTTTTCGATAAGACCTGAAGACTTTCATGACGTAACGCCCAAATTGACTGTGAAAGTTGGATCTAAAGTTAAAGCCGGAGAGGCTTTGTTTTATGCCAAATCCAATGAAGACTTAAAGTTTCCTTCTCCTGTTTCTGGGGAAGTTATTGAAATTTCAAGAGGTGAAAAAAGACGTGTTTTAGCTGTAAAAATCGAGGCTGATCAAACTCAAGAATTTGTTGAGCATGCTGCAATTAATCTAGATACTATCTCTGCCGAAGATTTAAAATCTTATTTATTAGCAGGTGGTTGTTGGCCATTCATAAAGCAAAGACCATATGATGTTATTGCAAATCCAAGTGTAGCACCAAAAGCTATTTTTGTATCAGCTTATGCATCAGCACCTTTAGCTGCAGACTACGATTTTACTTTGAAAGGCAAAGAAGCTGAACTCCAAGCTGCATTAACTGCATTAGATAAGCTTACTTCAGGAAAGGTTCATGTGTCTGTTGGTAAAAATTCTAATTCTGTTTTTTCATCATTAAATGGCTTTGAGTTACATCAAGTTTCAGGCCCTCATCCATCAGGTAATGTTGGTACACAGATTAACAACATTGATCCAGTTAATAAAGGCGAAACAGTTTGGACAGTAACTCCTCAAGATTTAGTGATTATTGGAGAGTTACTTTTAACAGCTAAGTTTAATGCTGAACGTACTATTGCCCTTGCAGGATCTTCAATTAAAAAGCCTAGATACTTTAAAACTAAAATTGGCAGTGAAGTATCTACAATGATATATGATAATGGTGTAAATAAAGGCGGTAATGATCGTGTGATTTCCGGAAATGTTTTGACTGGAAAACAGGTTAATGCCGATGGCGTTCTTGATTTTTATAATAACATGATTACAGTGATTCCTGAAGGTAATGATTATGAGTTCTTTGGATGGAATAAGCCTGTATTTAATAAAATTTCAACATCAAGAGCTTTGACGTTTTCATGGTTAACACCTAAGAAAAAATATGAGTTAAACACCAATACCAACGGAGAGCACAGAGCGTTTGTAGTAACAGGAAGTTATGAGGCCGTTTTTCCATTAGATATTTATCCTTTACAAGTCCTAAAAGCTTGTATGTATAAAGATTTGGACGAAATGGAAGCTTTAGGAATGTATGAAGTTGCTCCAGAGGATTTTGCGTTAACAGAATTTATTTGTGTATCTAAACAACCTCACCAACAGATTATTAGAGAAGGTTTAGACTTAATGCTAAAAGAAATAGGATAATGGGCTTAAAAAGTAATTTACATAATCTAAAGGAAAAGTATAAGGGAACCAAAATGGCTCCCGCCTTTAATGCAATTCATACGTTTTTATATTTACCTAATGAAGTCACTCACAATGGCACTCATGTTAAAGCTGCAGATGATTTAAAGCGTACAATGAATACAGTCATAATGGCCTTAGTGCCTTGCTTGATTTTTGGAATGTTTAATGCAGGTTATCAACACCACTTGGCCACAGGGACTATTTCTGCTGCTGAAAGTTTTATTGACCCTGTGTTTTGGAGTTGGGATAATTTATTTATCGGTCTTATTAAAGTACTTCCTTTAGTAGTGGTCTCTTATGGTGTAGGACTTTTAATAGAATTTATATTTGCAGTCATAAAAGGTCACGAAGTAGAAGAAGGGTATCTGGTAACCGGTATGTTAGTGCCTTTAATTGTTCCTGTTGATATACCCCTTTGGATGCTTGCAGTAGCTGTAGCTTTTGGCGTAGTTATTGGTAAAGAAGTGTTTGGTGGTACAGGAATGAATATCCTTAATCCTGCATTAACGATTAGAGCGTTCTTATTCTTTGCTTATCCAACATGGATGTCTGGAGATAAAGTTTGGGTTCATGATGCTGTTAATAGAGCAGGTACTCCTGATGCGATTTCTGGAGAAACTATTTTAGGAAGTTATGCTCAAAATCAAGATGTAGTTTATTCTTATTCGGATATGTTTTTTGGATTGATTCCAGGTTCTGTAGGTGAAACATCAACGTTTTTAATTCTATTGGGGGCAGCTTTTTTAATATTTACAAAAATAGGAAGCTGGAGAATTATAGTATCTACATTTGTTGGTGCTGCAGTTATGGGACTAATCTTTAATCAGGTTACTGCTGCTGGTGTTATTTTAGATAGCAGTAAGTTTTACGGATTAATGAGTACCCCATGGTACGAGCATTTGATGATTGGAGGTCTTGCTTTTGGAGCAGTTTATATGGCTACAGATCCAGTAACAGCGTCACAGACTAATAAAGGTAAGTGGTTTTACGGATTTTTGATTGGATTTATTTCGATAATGATTCGTGTATTTAACCCAGCATATCCTGAAGGCGTATTCTTAGCCATTTTATTAATGAATGTTTTTGCACCTACTATTGATCATTATGTGGTACAAGCAAATGTTAAAAAACGTAAGAAACGTTTAATAGTTAAAGCAGCATAATCATGGAAAACAGAACAGATAAAAATACATATACACTCCTATTTGCTGTTGCAATGGTAGTGTTGGTTGGAGCTTTATTGGCCTTTACTTCGTCAACTTTAGCTCCTAATATCAAAACAAACAAGGAATTAGAAAAGCAGCAAAACATCCTTTATGCTATGGGTGTGAATGAAAATGATGAGAGTAGTGCTGTTTTTGTATCAACAGATAGGGTGGAGTCTTTATTTAAGGAATACATCACTAAGCAACTTGAAGTTCAAGGTGGTGCTGTCAAAGAAAATGATCAAGCTTTCTTAATTGATGTCAAGAAGGAACAAGCTAATTCTAAATCTGGAAAGGTTAGAAAATTACCTGTATTTATTGGTGAAAAAGATGGTAAAACTTACCACATAGTTCCTATTAGAGGTAAAGGATTATGGGATGCCATTTGGGGTTATGTGGCTATGGATGATCAAATGGTTATTCAAGGTGCTATTTTTGACCACAAAGGAGAGACCCCTGGTTTAGGAGCAAACATCAAGCAACGTTTCTTTATGGATGATTTTGTTGGTGAACACTTATTAGATGCTTCTGGTAATTTTAAAGGCATCACTGTTTCAAAAAGTAATGCCGATCCAAAAAATGATGATAAAACTGATAATGAGGTAGATGCTATTGCTGGTGCTACTATCACAGGAGATGGTGTTTCAGCAATGATCAAATCAGACCTTAAGTTGTATTTACCTTATTTCAAATCTTTAAACAATTAATTTATGGGACTTTTATCAAAGAAAGACAGCAAATTAATATTAGATCCATTAGCAGATAACAACCCAATTACTATTCAGGTATTAGGTATTTGTTCTGCATTAGCAATTACTGCAGAATTAAAAGCATCTATAGTGATGTCTATTTCAGTGCTTTTTGTATTGGGACTTGGAAACGTAGTAATTTCTTTAATTAGAAATATCATTCCGTCTAAAATTAGAATTATTGTTCAGTTGACTGTTGTTGCTGCTTTGGTAATTATTGTAGACTTGGTACTTAAGGCATTTGCTTACGAGTTAAGTAAAACACTTTCTGTATTTGTAGGTTTAATTATTACGAACTGTATCATCATGGGACGTTTTGAAGCATTTGCTTTAGGAAATGGTCCTTGGAAATCATTTCTAGATGGTATTGGTAACTCTTTAGGATATGGTGTTATTCTAATTATAGTAGGATTTTTTAGAGAATTATTAGGTTCCGGAACTTTATTAGGATACAAAGTTTTAGGAGATCCTATAGAGAAAACAGGTGTATATACTTTAGGATATGAAAACAATGGATTTATGTTATTATCTCCAATGGCCTTAATAGTCGTAGGGATTATTATTTGGGTGCAAAGAAGCCGAAATAGTGCTTTAATTGAAGACCATTAATCCTTACTATTAAACAGAACAATATATTATGGAATACATAGAATTATTTTTTAAATCAATTTTCATAGATAACATGGTATTTGCTACGTTCCTAGGGATGTGCTCATATCTGGCAGTATCTAAAAAAGTGTCTACAGCCGTGGGTCTTGGAGCAGCGGTGATTTTTGTTTTAGCAATAACGGTACCCTTAAACTGGTTGTTGGATCAATACATTTTAAAGCCTGGAGCCCTAACTTGGTTTGGTGACGACTTTGCATCTTATGATTTAAGCTTTTTGTCTTTTATCATGTTCATTGCAACCATAGCAACTATGGTACAGTTAGTAGAGATTGTTGTTGAGAAATTCTCACCATCATTATATAACTCTTTAGGTATCTTTTTACCACTAATTGCCGTAAACTGTGCAATTCTTGGAGGGTCATTATTCATGCAATCTCGTGAAATACCAACTTTGGGACTAGCGACAATTTACGGTGTTGGTTCAGGGATTGGTTGGTTTCTAGCCATATTGGCTATTGCAGCTATTCGTGAGAAAATTAGATACTCCAACGTACCCGCTCCATTAAGAGGTTTAGGAATTACGTTTATTATTACAGGCTTGATGGCTATTGGATTTATGAGTTTTGGAGGTATGTTAACAGGAGGCGATGATGCTGCAGAGCCTAAAACAGAACTTACAGAGCCTACTAAAGAGCTTTCTGAAGAAGATAAAGAAGATTTAGCTAACCATGATGAAATAGCAGAATAATATGATTTTAGAAGCAGGAACATTAGGAACCGTTACAGCTACAGTAACTGCATTTTTACTAATTACTTTGTCGTTAGTAGGGTTGTTATTGTTTGTTAAACAAAAATTATCCCCATCGGGTCCCGTAAAAATTAAAATTAACGGAGAAAAAGAAATTGAAGTGGCTTCAGGTGCAAGTTTACTTTCAACTTTAGGAAATGAAAAAATATTTTTACCATCTGCTTGTGGTGGTGGTGGAACTTGTATTCAGTGTGAGTGTCACGTACTTGATGGAGGAGGCGAAGCGCTTCCAACAGAAACGCCACATTTTACAAGAAAAGAACTAAAACACGGCGCACGTTTAGCTTGTCAAGTTAAAGTGAAGCAAAATATGGAAATTACCATTCCTGAAGAAGTTTTTGGTATTAAGAAATGGGAAGCGACTGTAGTGAGAAACTATAATGTAGCCTCGTTTATTAAGGAATTTGTTGTTGAAATTCCTGAAGACATGAATTACAAGGCTGGTGGATATATCCAGATTGAAATTCCAGAGTGTGAGGTTAAGTACTCTGATATTGATATCACAGCACACCCTGAAGAGCATGAGTCTCCAGATAAATTTAAAATGGAGTGGGATAAATTCAACCTTTGGCCATTAGTTATGAAAAATGGTGAAACAGTTGAACGTGCTTATTCAATGGCTTCTTACCCAGCAGAAGGTCGTGAAATTATGCTCAATGTTCGTATTGCTACCCCACCATGGGATCGTAATAAGAACGGATGGGCAGATGTAAATCCAGGGGTTGCTTCATCTTATATTTTCTCTAAAAAGCAAGGCGATAAAGTAACCATCTCTGGACCTTACGGAGAATTCTTCATCAATGAATCTGACTCTGAAATGTTATATGTAGGTGGTGGTGCTGGTATGGCTCCAATGCGTTCTCACTTATACCATTTATTCAAGACCTTAGAGACTGGAAGAAAAGTGACTTACTGGTATGGTGGGCGTTCAAAAAGAGAGTTATTCTACTTAGAGCATTTCTATGAATTAGAACGTAAGTTTGATAACTTTAAGTTTTTCATTGCTTTATCTGAACCATTAGAAGAAGATAATTGGACTGCTAAAAAGGATATTAATGATACAGAGGGTGATGGTTTTGTTGGTTTTGTTCACAATTGTGTAATAGATAATTACTTAAATCATCATGAGAGTCCAGAGGATATAGAACTTTATTTCTGTGGCCCTCCATTAATGAATAAAGCTGTTCAAAAAATGGGTGAAGATTTTGGAATTCCAGATGAAAACATTCGTTTTGATGACTTTGGTGGTTAATTCCATATATTATAAACTAAAGCCAATACATTTTGTATTGGCTTTTTTATTTAACTTTAATTATGTCAAAGCCTTTATCACCTCAAGAATTACATAATTTAGCCATGAATCATGTGGGTAAAGATCTTGAAAAACGCGGTTTCGAATTTATTGCTGTAAATAGTAAATTAAAGAAGCATCCTCAATTCGTAGTGATGGATGCTAACAAACAGTATTTTTTTGTTATTGTTAGGGTTGTAACACTTCCTGAGAATCCAAACAACTATGACATAGTATGGATGGAAACTTTTAAAAAACATGCCATTTCTC
The DNA here is from genome assembly GCA_042091495.1 of Bacteroidota bacterium. Taxonomy (GTDB): domain Bacteria; phylum Bacteroidota; class Bacteroidia; order Flavobacteriales; family Flavobacteriaceae; genus JBELHJ01. The sequence continues at coordinate 5,478 of JBELHJ010000042.1, read as the reverse complement.
ATAATGCTAAAGTTATGTATGCAGGTGTTGGACTTGGTAACCCAAATGACGAATCATTGCCAGTCTATTTAGATGAAGAGTATTTGATGGAATACAATGGCATTCAATTAATTGAAAACAATCTTAACTAATGCGTCAATTCATATATTTAACATTTTTACTGGTCTTAACTTCTTGTCATACAGATAAACACAATACTTCTTTAAGTGGTCCCATATTTGGGACATCCTATAATTTCATATTCGAAGGGGATTTAAATTCAGTGAATCAAAAAGAAATTGACAGCTTGTTTGCAGTGATCAATCAATCCATGTCAACTTATATGGCGGATTCTGATATTTCAAAGATTAATAGAAATGAAGCTTTTACAGTTGATAGACATTTTATTAACGTTTTTAATATTTCTAGTCGTATTTATTCAGAAACCTCTGGTGTTTTTGATCCAACAATTGGTGCCATAGTCAATGCTTGGCGTTTTGGCCCTGAAGTATCTGATAAAAAAGTGACATCAGTAATGATTGATTCATTAATGGTTGGTGTGGGGTTTGACAAATTACGTCTGGAGGGCAATCAACTAAATAAATCTTTTCCATTAACATTTATTGATTTTAACTCCGTAGCTAAAGGTTATGCTGTAGA
>JBELHJ010000042.1:0-4739 GCA_042091495.1 Bacteroidota bacterium | reverse complement strand
CTTTTCCATTAACATTTATTGATTTTAACTCCGTAGCTAAAGGTTATGCTGTAGATGTCATTGCAGATTATTTTAACTCAAAGGGAGTTAACAATTATCTATTAGAAATAGGCGGGGAGTTAAAATCTAGTGGTATTAATATTGAAAAGAATCAGCCTTGGAAAGTGGGTATAGAGGCGCCTAATTTTGATGGATCACAGTCTTTATTAAAAGCCATACAATTAAAACAAAGCGCGATGGCTACCTCTGGAACATACAGAAAATTTAAAATAGATGAAAACGGTAACAGATATGCTCATATTATTGATACTAATACGGGATACCCTAGTAAATCCAATATTTTAAGTGTATCCGTAATTACAAATACTTGTGGCGATGCTGACGCTTATGCTACAGCGTTTCAATCCATGGGTATGTCTGTTTTAAGAGATTTTTTAAAGAAATATGAAAATATTAAAGCCTATGTCATTTATCAAAGTGATGATAGTTCAATACAAACAGAAAGCTTTAATGGCTTTCCTGAATAAGTTTTAGGCAGGTTTTTTACAAACTGGAATAATTTCTCCTTTGGCTAGGCCATATCTTTGTATCTCACTTTGAGTAAATGATGTTGTGTAATCGACTTCATTAACAACAAAGCCAATACTCCTTAGTTTGTCAAAGTAATCTTTACCATATATGCGAACATGATCGTATTGACCAAAAATACGATTGCGCTCGTTTTTATCGGTGATTGTATGATCTTCAAAAGTATGTACTCGACTTAAGTCCTGAGGAATTTGAAAAATTCCAAACCCTCCTGGTTTCATAACTCTAAATAGTTCTTGCATCGCTCTAGTGTCATCAGGAATATGTTCCAAAACATGGTTGCATAAAATAACATCAAATTCATTTTCTGCAAAGGGAAGATTACAAATATCAGCCTTAACATCTGCAAGGGGTGAATTTAAATCAGTAGTGGTATAATTAATGTTTTTTAGTCGCTTAAAGCGTTTATGAAAAGCCTGTTCAGGAGCAAAGTGTAAGACGTTATAGTTGTTTTTAAAAAAAGGTGTTTCTTTTTTAAGGTACAACCATAGTAACCGATGTCTTTCTAGGGATAGGGTAGACGGAGACAAAACATTTTGTCTTTGGGTTTGATAACCGTAGGGTAAAAATCTTTTAAATGTTTTATGATCTATGGGGTCTTCAAAAACGTCACCTTTTAACAAAAAAGATAAAAGAGGTTGTACCAAATAGCTCATTTTAATGAGTATAGGTCTGGGGACTGTATTTAATAAAAATTTAAAACTACCCTTTAGCAATATAGTTAGATTTTAAACGGTTCTTTTCTAAACGCATCTTCCTCATCACTTGTAATGCCAAGTGCCTCATAAATATATGCAAATGTTGAAAGCAACTCAGGTTTACCATCTACAATTGCAACGTCATGTTCAAAATGTGCACTTGGTTTTTGATCTAGGGTAGTTATGGTCCAGCCATCTTTGTGTTGTCTAATTTTATGTGTACCAAGATTAATCATAGGCTCTATAGCAACAACCTGACCTTCCAAAAATTTCTTACCACGACCTCTTCTGCCATAGTTTGGCATTTCAGGGTCTTCATGCATTGTGGTTCCTAAACCATGTCCAACTAATTCTCTAACAACACCATAGCCGTGTGATTCGCAAAAGTTTTGAATGGCGTAACCTACATCACCCACTCGGTTTCCTAATTTAAATTCTTTTATACCAACGTAAAGAGACGCTTTAGTTACATCAAGTAATTTTTGAGTTTCTGGAGCTATTTCACCAACTGCAAACGTGTAGGCATGGTCGCCATAAAACCCATTTTTTAAGGCACCACAATCTATAGAAATAATATCACCTTCTTCTAGAGGTTTATCGTTGGGAATGCCATGAACCACTTGCTCATTAGGACTCATACACAACGTATTTGGGAAATCATAGAGTCCTAGAAACCCGGGTATTGCTCCGTGATCTCTAATGCATTCTTCAGCAAGTTTATCAAGTTTTAGGGTAGTCACACCAGGTTTGACTTCTTTAGCAAGTATGCCTAAAGTTTTAGACACGATTAGGGCGCTTTCGCGCATTAATTCAATTTCTTCTTTAGTTTTAACTACAATCATTTTATCTTTTCTTTAGAAATGAAAATATACCTTTTGTTTGCCTAGTGGCAATTTCTTGGTTCAATAATAATTGATGAACATTTCCCCATCCAATAAAGCCTCCTACATTTCTATCATCAATAAAAATATCGGCATGAATTTTACGGCTTTTTTCAGAATCAATTTCCTCGTCTTCATAACTGGCATTTATAGCATAAAAGTTGATGCCGTTAGATTCACAAAACTGGACGGCCTCTTCTAATTTTTTTCCTGATCTGTAAGTCCACAGGATTAGCCTATGGCCTTCATTTTGTAATTTCTTCAACGTATCAAAAGCAAACAGTTTAGGTTTTCCTATAGCAGGGTAAGCGTCCTCTACAATAGTACCGTCAAAATCAACAGCAATAATAAGACTCTGTTTGAGATTCATAATTACAATTTATCTAAATCATAGATTTTCCAGTCATAGCATCAGGTTGATTAACACCCATTAATTTTAAAATGGTAGGCGCAATATCTCCTAGGATACCATCATTTATATTATTAAGCGTTTTATCAATAAGAATTACAGGAACTGGATTTGTTGTGTGAGCTGTGTGTGGTGAACCGTCTTCATTAATCATGGTTTCACAATTACCATGATCAGCAATTAATAAGGTAGTATAATCATTTTTCAGTGCAGTATCTACGACATCTTTAACACATTGATCAACGGCTTCACATGCTTTAACAGCAGCCTCCATTACACCGGTATGACCTACCATATCACCGTTCGCAAAATTTAAACAAACAAAATCTGCCGATTGGGCATCTAACTCTGGAATAAGGGCATCACGCAGTTCAAATGCACTCATCTCTGGTTTGAGATCATATGTGGCCACTTTGGGAGAATTACGAAGAATGCGTTGTTCCCCCTTAAAAGGAGCTTCTTGCCCACCTGAAAAGAAAAAAGTCACATGAGGATACTTTTCTGTTTCAGCTATACGAATTTGTGTCTTATTGTTTTTTGAAACCACCTCTCCTAAAGTGTCAGTCAGATTGTCTTTTTCGTAAATGACATTTACATTTTTGAAAGACTCATCATAATTGGTCATGGTAACGTAATGCAAATCTAATTTATGCATGTTTTGCTCATGAAAATCCTTTTGAGATAAGGCTTCAGTTAATTGTCTACCGCGATCTGTTCTGAAATTAAAGAAGATGATGACATCACCATCTTTTATTTTAGAAATGGCATTTTTATTACTATCACAAACTATGATAGGTTTTATAAACTCATCGGTTATACCGTTATTATAATTGGCTTTAATTGTATCTATTGGTGTAGCTGATAGATCACCTCTATTATTAACTAGTGCATCATAAGCTAATTTTACTCTTTCCCACCTTTTATCTCGATCCATTGCATAATATCTTCCAGTGATAGAAGCAAGCTTAGTTGGTTTATCTTGAATGAAATCTTCTAATTTTTCAATATAACTTAACCCCGATTTAGGATCGACATCTCTTCCATCTGTAAAGGCGTGAACAAAGGAATTTTCAATACCAGCATTGTTGGCAGCATCAATCAATCCATACAAGTGCGAACTGTGAGAATGGACACCACCATCACTCAAAAGACCTAAAAAATGAACCGGTTTGTTGTTAGATTTGGCATAATCAAAGGCGTTTTGGATTGTGGATTCAGTGGCTAGGGTTTTATTTTGTACTGCTAAGTTAATTTTAACCAAATCTTGATATACAACTCTACCTGCTCCCAAATTCATATGGCCTACTTCACTATTACCCATTTGTCCTTCAGGTAACCCCACATGCAAACCATCTGTTCTTAAACTAGCAAAGGCATAGTCTTTATAAAGTTGATCTATGTATGGTGTATTGGCTTGATCTATCGCAGAAACTTTTGGATCAGGAGAGGTGCCCCAACCATCAAGAATCATTAAAATAACTTTTTTGTTCATCATGTTTTATTTGCCTCCAAATATAAAGTTATCAGAAGGATTGACGAAACATTTATTAAGATTTAGAATTATGATTTTAGGTATGCATAACATAGTGTAAACCAATCTTAGGAATATGGAATGCAGATCCGATGATACTAAATTGATTTTTACTGTAGAATGGCACAGCTTTTTCTCTTGCATTACACCATATAATTGAAGGACAGTAAGTTTTTATGATGTGTTTGATTAAGTAACTGCCAAGACCTTTTCCTTGAAATGTATCTAAAACAGCCATCCCTCTTAATTGGAATTGAGATGCGGCATGAATTTGAGGGTGATCATTTTTCAAGATGGAAGCTACGCCAGCAAGTTTATTATCTTTAAATACGCCATAATGTGTGGTTGTGTCATCTAAATCATTATTAAACTTACAGCTTTCAAATGGCTTACCTTTTCTCAACACAGCGTGTCTTATTGGGTAAACAGCATCAATAGGTATGGGTTTTACAATAATTTGATACATCATATCTTGTATGATTTTGATATTTAATAAGTTATGAATGATTAGCTAATTTACTCTAAAAATCATTTTAAAATAGTTACCAATGTTCATAGTTTTTTTATATTTGCAACCGATTGCGGGAGTAGCTCAGTTGGTAGAGCGTCAGCCTTCCAAGCTGAATGTCGCC
>JBELHJ010000041.1:0-19658 GCA_042091495.1 Bacteroidota bacterium | reverse complement strand
TTATTTATAATATTAATTGCTTTGGTTTTCTTTTTTGTTAAACTACCTAAACTCATCAATGAAAGTCAAACAGGTTCTTACAAAGAAGTTTTAAAAAACAAGAGGGTTGTTCTGGGTGTACTTGGAATCTTTTTTTACGTAGGTGCCGAAGTCGCTATCGGAAGTTATTTAATCAACTACTTTTTAGACATGAATCTAGATGAAGTGATTAAAAATTCTGACACCATGTCATCCATTGCAGCATCGCTTCTCAATTCTGATTTAGCATTAAAGGATAGTAAAGCCATCGTAGGTGTCTTTGTCACATTCTATTGGTCCGGTGCAATGATAGGACGTTTTGTTGGAGCCTATTTAACAAGAATTATAAAACCAGGGTATGTACTTGCTCTTTTTGCTTCGTTTGCATCGGTATTAGTTTTAACTTCAATCGCTTCTCAAGGCATAATAGCAATGTGGAGTATCCTTGCAATTGGGTTATTTAATTCTATTATGTTCCCAACCATTTTCACATTAGCCATCGATGGTCTAGGTACACTAAAACCAAAAGCTTCAGGTTTGTTATGTACAGCAATTGTGGGGGGTGCTATCATACCACCGTTGTTTGGATATTTTTCAGATGTCGCTGGATTCAAAAACGCTTTATTCTTCATAATATCGTGTTACGCATTTATTTTATACCTTGGATTTAAAAGCGCTAAGTAAAATTATGAATCGTAAAGAATTTTTAGCTTCTTCATTACTAGGTTATTTTGGATTAAGTTTTGGCTCAAATAAAATCACTTCTTTTTCAAAATCTCAAAGCAAAAAAATTAATGGGGCGTTTGCAATTGCAACATGGAATGTTCCTAAAGCAACTCAAGTTGCTTTTGATTTTCTCTCAAAAAAACACACCGCTTTGGATGCCATAGAAAATGGATGTAATGTTGAAGAACTAGATATTTCTAATAGCAGTGTTGGATTAGGAGGTCTCCCTGACCGTACAGGATCAGTTACTTTAGATGCCTGTATAATGGATCACAAAGGAAATTGTGGATCTGTAGTTTACCTCAAAGACATACCACAAGCTATTTCTGTTGCCAGAAAAGTCATGGAGAAAACGCCTCATGTCATGTTAGCAGGAGATGGTGCAAAAGAATTTGCAATTTCTGAGGGCTTTAAAACTGAGGAATTACTATCAGATAATGCCAAAAAAAAATATGAGGAATGGAAAAAAACTTCAAATTACAAACCCATAATTAACATTGAGAATCATGACACTATTGGTATGCTAGCCATTGATATAAATGGAAATATCTCCGGTGGGTGTACTACTAGTGGATTAGCCTACAAAATGAAGGGAAGAGTTGGCGATTCTCCAATAATTGGATCGGGTTTATTTGTGGATAACGCTGTTGGAGGTGCTGTTGCTACTGGTTTAGGTGAAGAAGTTGTAAAAACCGTAGGTAGCTTTTTAATTGTTGAATTAATGCGTCAAGGCATGAATCCTCAAGAGGCTTGTGAGGAGGCTATTTCAAGAATGACTCAAAACACCAATAAAAACATTAAAGATTTTCAAGTAGGATTTATTGCAATAAATAAAAAAGGGGAGATAGGTGCCCACGCAATTCATAAACACTTCAATTACACAATCACATCAAAAGATAAAACAGAAAATATTAAAGCGTCATATCATTTAAAAAATTAAAACCATTTCACAGTTAACCGGGCTAATTTAGCCATGAAATTTGTGTAAGGTGGTTTTATTAAATCCACAGCGCTAAATGTAAATTGACGTAAGACTGCTCTTTTATTTGAAAATTCCTCAAAACCATACTTTCCATGCGATTTTCCAATTCCAGAATTATTTACTCCCCCAAAAGGTAATTCAGAATTCATGTAGTGTAATAAACAATGATTTATGCATGTTCCCCCTGAAGTGGTTTCAGAAATTACTTTGTCAATATTTTTTTTGCTTTTACTAAAGATATATAGTGCAAGGGGTCTTTCATTTTTATTCACATAGTCTACTACCTCATTTAAATCTTCAAAAGAATAAACTGCTAATATGGGTCCAAAAATTTCTTCCTTTTTAATTTTGGAAGATGAACTGTTAGGTGCAACCAATGTGGGTTCAAAGTATAATTCAGAATCATTAGCCAGCCCGCCAAACTTTACTTCACCTATTTCAAGATCACTGAGTAATCCTTTTAGCCTAGAAAAATGCTTTTGATTTATTATCCTACCATAATCCGAAGACGCTTCAGATTGTTTAGAATATAACTTTTGAGCTTCTATTTCAAATTGCTTGACAAAAGCAGAAAAGATTGATTTATGAACAAAAACATAATCAGGTGCAATACAGGTTTGACCAGTGTTAATTAATTTACTATGTACTACTCTAGAAACCGCTAATTTTAAATTAGCTGTGTTATCAATAATCACTGGAGATTTCCCCCCCAATTCAAGAGTCACAGAAGCCAAGTGATCTGATGCAGCTTTCATAACCAAACGACCAACTGCAGGAGATCCTGTAAAGAAAATATGGTTGAAAGGTAATTTTAATAAATGTTGAGCAACTTCAACATCGCCTTCAATAAGAAACACTTCGTTTTCATCAAAAAGCTCTTCAATTAATTCCTTTAAAACGGCAGAGGTGTAAGATGACATCTCTGAAGGTTTTATTATTACTGTATTACCGGCAGCAATTGCAGAAATCAAAGGTGATAACGTAAGATTTACTGGGAAATTCCACGGTGACATGATTAAGCAAACCCCTTTTGGTTCGTATACCGTATAAGATTGACTACCAAGAAGTACCATTGGTGTTGAAACATAGTTTTTGCTTAACCAACTTTTTAAATGTCGTTTAACATATTTAATTTCCTTAATTACAGGATAAATCTCAGTAAGATCGGTTTCTACAGAAGGTTTACTTAAATCTTTTTTTAATGATTCACAAAAAAGATCTCTATACTTATTTTCAAGTAATAATTTGAGTTTATTAAGTTTTTCAATCCTGTCCTTGTAAGGAGAACGTTTGAGTTGTATTACATGTGATTGCTGTAGCTTAAAAACTTTATCTAATTTTTCAAACGCTGTCATAGTCTCAAATTTGTGATTTCAATGTAAAACAAAAAATAGTTTTATCATAAGTTTTTGTAGATTTGAGCTACTTTCAAATTACTTCAAATGCCAGATCAAAAACGATTATTTCTAGTTGATGCTTATGCATTAATATTTAGAGGCTATTATGCTTTTATTAAAAATCCAAGAATAAATTCAAAAGGACTCGACACTTCAGCAATTTTAGGATTCATGAATTCATTACTTGACGTTATTAAAAGAGAACGCCCAGATTATTTAGCGGTATGTTTTGATAAAGGTGGAAGTAGTGATAGAAATGCACTTTTTGAAGACTACAAGGCTAATAGAGATGAGACTCCGGAAGCAATTAAGATAGCTGTGCCATACATTGAATCTATTCTCAATGCCATGCATATTCCTATTGTAGTAAAAGAAGGCTATGAAGCTGATGATATTATTGGCACACTTTCTAAACAAGCTGAAAAAAAAGGGTTCAGTACATTTATGGTTACTCCAGATAAAGATTTTGCACAACTGGTAAGTGATCATATTTTCATGTACCGCCCAGTTTTTGGTGGTGGATATGAAACCTGGGGGATTCCAGAAGTTCAAAAAAAGTTTGAAGTACAAACACCAGACCAAGTCATAGATTTCCTAGGGATGATGGGGGATTCTGCAGACAATATTCCAGGACTTCCAGGTGTAGGTGAAAAAACGGCTAAAAAATTCATAGCCCAGTTTGGTAGTTTAGAAGGTTTATTGGAAAATACCGACCAACTTAAAGGTAAAATGAAAGAAAAAGTGGAAGCCAATAAAGATTTAGGATTGCTTTCCAAACAACTTGCTCGAATAATTTTAGATGTTCCTGTCAAATTTGATGAAGAAAATTTTAAGTTTTCAAATCCAGATACTGAAATGGTAAAATCGATTTTTGAAGAATTAGAATTTAGAAGACTTATTGAAAACTTCAGAAAAACTTTCGAATTACAAACTACCAAAACTAATGAAGAGTCTTTATCAAATCAACCTGAAATTGAATTAGATAAAACAGCAGGAAGCGGTCAATTCTCTTTATTTGATCAAAACACTAATCAATCTAATAAAAAAACACCTTTCTATCAGTACATAGATTCTGAACTTGGCTTTGAGATTTTTATGAAATACCTGTTTAAACAAACTGCTGTATGTTTTAAAACAATCAATAGCAGTGGTGATACTTTGAACCCTAAAATCATTGGCATAGCTTTTTGTTGGGAAAAAGATAAAGGGTATTATTTAGCAATCCCCTCTGATGAAACTAAAAAAACACAACTTTTTAATTCTATAAAACCTTTTTTTGAATCAAATACTATAGAAAAAATCGGAGACCAACTCAAAAACGAGTCAAAAATTCTAAACCACTATGGTATAAGACTTAAAAACAACCTTTTTGACACACAACTTGCTCATTATCTCATTAACCCAGATATGAGACACGACTTAAGTATCTTATCTCAAACCTATCTAAACCACAAACCAACTGAAATTTCTGATATCGTTGGGAAAGGGAAAAATCAAATAGCTGCAGAGCAATTACCAACAAAAAAACTTTGTGATTATTATCTGGAACAGACCGATCTTATTTTTCAATTAAAAGAATATTTTGACAAAGAACTTGTAGCGGCTAAAACAGATCAACTATTTCATAAAACAGAGACTAAACTATTAGAGGTTTTAAGTGAAATGGAGTTAGAGGGTATTAATCTTGATACAGGCTTTTTAAAAAGTTTAGCTATTGATTTAGATAAAGATATCACAAATTTAGAAACCAAAATTTACAAAGAATCTGGTGAAGAATTTAATATTGCCTCACCTAAACAACTTGGAGTCATTTTATTTGAAAAGCTTCAGTTGGTTGACAAACCCAAAAAAACCAAAACAGGCCAATACTCGACAGCTGAAGATGTTCTTGTTGCTTTGGCTAAAAAACATGATATCGTAGATCATATATTGGAATACAGATCGCTATCCAAGCTCAAAAGCACTTATGTTGATGCACTTCCTTCACAAATCAACCTAAAAACAAACAGAATACACACTGAGTATACGCAGACCGTAGCAGCAACAGGGAGACTAAGCAGTAACAATCCTAATTTACAAAATATTCCAATTAGAACTGAAAGAGGCCGACTTATAAGAAAAGCATTTATTCCTAGAAATGAAGATTATGTTTTATTAGCAGCTGATTATTCTCAAATTGAACTAAGAATTATTGCAGCTCTTAGTCAAGAGGAAACTATGATCGCTGCTTTTAAAGAAGGACAAGATATTCATGCAGCAACAGCAGCCAACATTTTTAATGTACAACTAAATGAAATAACACGTGAACAAAGAAGCAATGCTAAAACAGTAAATTTTGGGATTATTTATGGGGTATCTGCCTTTGGGCTTAGTAATCAAACTAACTTAAACAGGTCTGAAGCAAAAGCCCTTATTGACACATATTATGAAACTTATCCAAAGCTTAAGGATTACATTCAAAAACAAACAGCTTTTGCAAGAGAAAATGGTTATGTTGAAACAGTGTTGGGGAGAAGACGCTACTTAAAAGATATCAACTCAAGAAATGCGATTGTCAGAGGTGCATCAGAACGAAACGCTGTTAATGCTCCTATTCAAGGCAGTGCTGCAGATATCATAAAAATTGCAATGATTAATATTGCAGACATTTTAAAATCCCAAAAACTAAAATCAAAAATGCTACTGCAAGTCCATGATGAATTAGTTTTTGATGCTCATAAAGATGAAATAGACATACTTTCAAAAATCATTAAACATGAAATGGAAAATGCATTTAAATTGAGTGTTCCATTAGATGTAGAAATTGGAATAGGAAATAATTGGCTAGAGGCCCACTAACCCCTATGCCTAGTTAAAAATAATATACCTTAAAAATACATCCACACTATTTGGTAATCAAATATATAATCGTAAATTTGCAAACTCTTTAAAAGAGAGGAATGTTTAATTTTGTAAAATAAAAAGTGTGGATACATTAAGCTACAAAACGCTTTCTGCCAATCAAGCTACAGTTAATAAGAACTGGGTATTGGTAGATGCTGACGGACAAACGTTAGGTCGTTTAGCTTCTAAAGTTGCAAAACTTTTAAGAGGAAAACACAAGCCTAACTTTACACCGCACGTTGATTGTGGAGATAACGTTATTGTTATCAACGCAGAAAAAATCAACTTAACTGGAAATAAATGGAGTGAAAAAACTTACGTGCGTCACACCGGTTATCCTGGCGGTCAGAGAACTTTAACTGCTAATGAAATGTTCGCTAAAGATCCTGCGAGATTAGTAGAAAAATCAGTAAAAGGAATGTTGCCTAAAAACAAATTAGGAGCAGCTTTATTCCGTAACCTAAATGTTGTTGTTGGTTCAGAGCACAAGCATGAAGCTCAAAAGCCAAAAGCAATTAACTTAAATGAATTTAACTAATGGAAGTAATTCACAAAATCGGTCGTAGAAAGACTGCTGTTGCTCGTGTTTATGTTGCTAAAGGAAAAGGCAACATCACAGTTAATCAGAAAGAATTAGCTACTTACTTCCCTACTGCTACATTACAGTATAAAGTTAATCAGCCTTTAGAAATGACTGAAAATGCTGGTAAATTTAATATCACTGTTAATGTTTATGGTGGAGGTATCACAGGACAAGCTGAAGCTGTACGTTTAGCTATTTCTAGAGCAATGTGCGAACTAGATGCTGAAAACAGAAGCATCCTTAAACCTGAAGGATTGTTAACTAGAGATCCAAGAATGGTAGAGCGTAAGAAATTCGGACAGAAGAAAGCGCGTAAGAAATTCCAATTCTCTAAACGTTAATATCAAGAAAAAATTTAACCCGTTTTTGTTGTCCATGATTACAACATCAGGATTTAGTTTAGCATCTAAATAATTAAGGCCTTTTTCAAGCCACTTAATTATTGCTAATTCAACAGAACGTAAACTATTACAAAATGGAAAAAGTAGAAGTAAAAGAATTACTAGAAGCTGGAGTTCATTTCGGCCACTTAACAAGAAAGTGGAACCCAAATATGGCTCCCTACATCTATATGGAGCGAAATGGCATCCATATCATTAACCTGTATAAAACTGCAGCTAAGATTGAAGAGACTGCTGAGGCTCTCAAGAAAATCGCTGCATCAGGTAAGAAAATATTATTTGTTGCTACAAAAAAACAAGCTAAAGACATTGTAGCAGAAAAAGCTGGGGCTGTTAATATGCCTTACATTACCGAAAGATGGCCCGGCGGAATGCTTACTAACTTTGTGACTATTAGAAAAGCTGTTAAAAAAATGGCCTCTATTGATCGAATGAAAAAAGATGGTACATTCAATACCCTTTCTAAAAAAGAACGTTTACAAGTAGACCGTTTAAGAGCTAAATTAGAAAAGAATTTAGGTTCAATCTCTGATATGACTCGCCTTCCAGGTGCGTTATTTGTAGTTGATATCAAACGCGAACACATTGCAATTAAAGAAGCACAAAAATTAAACATTCCAATTTTTGCAATGGTAGATACAAATTCAGATCCAAGACAAGTAGATTTTATGATCCCTTCTAATGATGATGCATCAAAATCTATAGATAAAGTACTTTCTTTAGTTACCTCTGCAATAGCAGACGGATTAGCTGAAAGAAAATCAGAAAAAGCTGAAAAAGAAGCTAAAGCAGTTGCTGAAGCTGAAGCTAAAACTGAAGTTACGAAAACAGAAGTTGCAAAAACTGAAGTTGCGAAAACTGAAGTTGCAGGAGAAGAATAAATAACATTTACAAAACATTAAATAGTCGTTTAATTCTTTTCTTTCGAAAATATATTGAACGACTTTTTTAAAATTATTAAGCATATAAATTATGACAAAAATAACTGCTGCAGAAGTTAATAAACTTAGAAAAACTACAGGTGCTGGAATGATGGACTGCAAAAAAGCACTTGTTGAAGCTGAAGGAAATTTTGATTCAGCAATTGAGATTTTAAGAAAAAAAGGACAAAAAGTTGCTGCAAAAAGAGCGGATAGAGAATCAACTGAAGGTGCTGCAATTTCAAAAGTAAATGCAGATAACACTGTTGGAGCCTCTATAGTTTTAGGTTGTGAAACTGATTTTGTTGGTAAAAACGAAACTTTTGTTGAACTAGCAAACCAATTAGCAGAATTAGCATTAGAATGTGCCTCTAAAGATGAATTTTTAGCTGCTAATTTTGATGGCATGAGTGTTGCTGACAAACTTATTGAACAAACCGGAGTTATTGGAGAAAAAATTGAAATTAACTCTTTTGAAAAAGTTGAAGCACCTTTCGTAGGTTCATACATACACGCGGGAAATAAAATTGCTACTTTAGTTGGATTATCTGCTAGCGTTGAAGGCGCTGATGTTGTTGCTAAAGATGTTGCAATGCAAGCTGCTGCAATGAATCCAATTGCCCTTAACGAAGATGGCGTTGATGCTTCTATAATTGAAAAAGAAATTGAAATTGCTAAAGATCAATTAAGACAAGAAGGAAAGCCTGAAGCTATGTTAGAAAATATTGCTAAAGGAAAAATAAAACGTTTCTTTAAGGATAATACTTTAGTAAACCAAGCTTTTATAAAAGATGGGAAACAAAGTGTTGCGGAATATGTTAAATCAATTGGTGATGTTTCTGTTGTAAGCTACTCAAGAGTTGCTTTAGGATAATCAATCATCCAATACGTTAATAAACCTCTCTATTTGAGAGGTTTTTTTTTTGAATAATGTGTAGCAAATTGTCCCCTGCCAATTTTAAGAATTTGAAAAATAACTCTTAAAAATTACATTATTGATTATATTTGCTAAACTTTTCAAATCAAATCATGGCTTACAAAAGAATACTATTAAAATTGTCTGGTGAAGCATTAATGGGCTCTAGACAATATGGAATTGATCCTGTTAGACTTGCTGAATATGCAGAAGATATTAAATCAATTACATCCAAAGGTGTTGAAGTTGCTATTGTAATTGGAGGAGGAAATATCTTCAGAGGTGTTGCAGGAGCGAGTAATGGCATGGACCGTGTACAAGGTGACCACATGGGGATGTTAGCAACGGTAATAAATGGTCTTGCACTACAGAGTGCGCTTGAAGATGCTGATGTACCAACTCGACTTCAATCTGCTATTCACATTGACGAAGTTGCTGAACCCTTTATAAGAAGAAAGGCTATACGCCATTTGGAAAAAGGGCGAGTTGTTATTTTTGGTGGAGGTACGGGAAATCCCTACTTCACTACAGACTCTGCTGCAGTTCTTAGAGCTATTGAAATAGGTGCTGATGTTATTTTGAAAGGGACTCGAGTTGATGGTATTTATACAGCTGATCCTGAAAAGGATAAAAACGCTACCAAATTTAATTCTATTTCGTTTGAAGACGTTTTAAAAAAAGGATTAAAAGTCATGGATACCACTGCATTTACACTAAGTCAAGAAAACGAACTTCCAATTATTGTATTTGATATGAATAAGCCAGGAAATTTATTGAAAGTTGTATCTGGAGAAAATATTGGAACCAAAGTAAATATCTAGTTAGATTCTTATAATTTTTTTTAATTTAACATAATGGAAGAAGAAATTCAGTTTATTTTAGACAGCACTAAAGAATCAATGGAAAGTGCACTTAAGCATTTAGAAAAACAACTTTTGACCATTAGAGCCGGTAAAGCAACTCCCTCAATGTTAAATAGCGTCCTTGTTGAATACTATGGTTCACCTACGCCTCTTTCTCAAGTAGCAAACGTAAATACACCAGATGGAAGAACTATAACAGTTCAACCATGGGAAAAATCAATGCTTCAAGAAATCGAAAAAGGGATTCTTGTGGCTAACCTAGGTTTTAATCCTATGAATAATGGGGAGTCTATAATAATTAATGTTCCTCCACTAACAGAAGAACGAAGAAAAGAACTTGCAAAACAAGCTAAAATGGAAGCTGAGGATGCTAAAGTGGTTATCAGAAATGCAAGAAAAGATGGAAATAGTGAACTAAAAAAATTGGATATTTCTGAAGATTTAGAGAAAAATATTAACATTGATATTCAGGAACTTACAGACTCACACGTTAAGCGAGCAGATGCTATTCTTTCTGCAAAAGAAAAAGAAATCATGACCGTATAATTAAAAAATGGTTTTTACCATTTTTATTACAATTTATAGGCTTATTAACTGTCATTATTGCATGTTAATAAGCCTTCTTTTTTTACCTTTGCAAAATTGCTAAAATACTATGCTAAAACTTTTAACTACAGGATTCTGGAAAGCAGTTGCTAGATTAATATTACGTAATAAAATCACCATAATTTTACTAGTATTATCAGGAACAATTTTACTTGGGTTCCGGTGGAAAAATATGAGATTTACTCATACGGAAGCTAACTTACTTCCAGAAGACCATGAAGTAAACATTATTTATGATAACTTTTTGGAAATCTTTGGAGAAGAAGGCAACCTGATAATTATAGGCGTTAAAGATAATGCTCTATTTAAAGCTAAAACTTTTAATGCTTGGAATAAATTAGCAAATACCATAGAAAGTTATGATGAAGTTGAACAAGTAGTTGCTGTGAGTAATCTACAAAAACTCACTAAGAATAATACCAAGAAACAATTTGAACTTACCCCATTTATTAAAGACACATTAAGTTCTGATGAAGCAGTTGAAAGTCTAAAAGATCAACTGTTTAACAACTACCCCTTTTATGATAACTTCTTATACAATACCAAAACACAAACTTTAAGAACAGCTATTTACATCAAAAAGGATATTGTAAATACGTCTAAAAGAAAAGATTTCATTTTGAATGACCTCAATAAAGTCATTTCAAATTTTGAATTGGAACACAAAGTTGATGTGAAGGTCTCTGGAATGCCTTATATCAGAACACTAAATTCTCAAAATATTGTGAATGAAATGGAAATTTTCATTCTAGCGGCTCTTTTAGTTACTTCTTTAATCTTCTTTCTGTTTTTTAGGTCTTTCAGAGCTACTTTTATCTCTCTAGTTGTAGTAAGTTTAGGGGTAATGTGGACATTGGGAATTATTGGTTTATTAAATTATGAAATAACCGTTCTAACTGCCCTTATCCCGCCGCTAATTATAGTAATCGGGATTCCAAATTGTATTTTCTTAATCAATAAATACCAAAATGAAGTAAAACTTCACGGAAATAAAGTAAAATCGTTACAACGCGTCATTACAAAAATTGGAAATGCTACTTTGATGACTAATCTTACAACAGCCTCCGGTTTTGCCACATTTATTTTAACAGAGAGTAAACTTTTAAAGGAATTTGGTATTGTAGCATCATTAAGTATCATAGCCATTTTTATATTGTGTTTGCTAATCATTCCTGTTATTTATGCCTTTTTGCCTAAACCTAAAGACAGGCATTTAGAACATTTAAATAAAAAATGGATTGGTGGATTTGTTGAATGGATGGAAAAAATGGTTCAAGAAAAAAGAATCGCTATTTATCTTTCGTCATTGGTGCTATTAATCGTAAGTATAATTGGAGTTTATCAAATAAAAATTTCTGGTAGTCTTATTGAAGATATGCCTAAAAAAACAGAGTTTTTTAGAGATATCAAATTTTTTGAGAAAGAGTTTGATGGGATCATGCCTTTGGAAATAATGATTGATACAAAAAAGCCAAAAGGTGTTCTTAAACAAAGTACTTTAAAGAGAATGAATCAATTAGAGGAACTTGTTAATGATATCCCAGAACTTTCTCGTCCAATTTCTATTGTAAGCCTTTTTAAATATTCTAAACAAGCTTATTACAACGGGAACCCTAAATTTTATCAACTTCCAAGTACACAAGAACGCAACTTTATTTTATCCTATGCCAAAAACAATGACGACAAAACCAATTTATTAAAAGATTTTGTTGATGAATCTGGGAGATATGCAAGAATTACCAGCTTCATGAAAGATGTTAAAACAGAGCGCATAGAGGCTATAGAAAAAGAATTAATCCAAAAAATAAATAAAGTTTTTCCAAAAGAACGGTACGAAGTGACTTTAACAGGAAAACCATTAGTTTTTCAAAAGGGAACAAAATACTTAGTTAAAAACTTGGCCATATCTTTAACCTTAGCCATTGTTCTTATAGCAATGTTTATGGCCTACATGTTTAGATCATTTAGAATGATCTTAATTTCTATTATCCCAAACCTTCTACCTCTATTAATAACAGCAGGTTTAATGGGTTACATCGGTGTTCCCATCAAACCGTCTACCATACTCGTATTCAGTATTGCATTTGGAATATCTGTTGACGATACCATTCACTTTTTAGCAAAATACCGGCAAGAGTTACAGGCTTCTAAGTGGAAAATTAGAAAATCTGTCTATGCGGCGTTAAGAGAAACAGGTGTTAGTATGTTTTATACTTCAATTGTCTTGTTTTTCGGCTTCTCCGTATTTACAATATCAAGCTTTGGAGGAACAGTAGCTTTAGGGGCATTAGTTTCGGCCACTTTATTATTTGCTATGCTTGCAAATTTACTATTACTACCTTCTTTACTTTTATCACTAGAAAGAAGTATCGCTAACAAACAGGTCCTCAAGAAACCAGCCATTGACATTATTCCTCAAGACGATGATCAATAAAAAAGAAAAAATAATCTTATTAGCATATATTTGCTGTTAAATTTTCAATACATGAATACTTATACTGTAGCTGAGTTATTAAAAAATGATCTTACATTCCATCAAGTTGAAGTTAAAGGTTGGGTAAGAACATTTCGTGCCAATAGATTTATAGCACTAAATGACGGCTCTACCATAAATAACATTCAGTGTGTAGTTGACTTTGAAACTACTGAAGAATCCATACTAAAAAAAATAGTTACAGGAGCAGCTGTTCACATAAAAGGAGAGTTGATAAAAAGCCAAGGAAAAGGTCAAAATGTTGAAATTCAAGTCTCTGAAATTTCAATACTTGGAGAATCTGATCCTGACACTTATCCTATCCAACCAAAAAAACACTCTTTCGAATTTTTAAGGGAAAATGCCCATTTAAGAACAAGAACTAATACGTTTAGTGCAGTTATGAGGCTTCGCTCTTCCCTATCGTTTGCTATACATAGTTATTTTAATAAAAATGGTTTCTATTATATGCATACCCCAATAATCACAGCTAGTGATGCAGAAGGGGCTGGAGAAATGTTTAAAGTTTCTACTTTAAATCCTGAAGATGTTAAACGCGATGATAAAAATCAGATTGATTACAGTAATGATTTCTTTGGTAAAGAGACTAATTTAACCGTTTCTGGGCAATTAGAAGCTGAAACCTATGCCATGTCATTAGGAAAAGTGTATACCTTTGGACCTACATTTAGAGCAGAAAACTCTAACACCTCAAGACACCTCGCTGAGTTTTGGATGATTGAACCTGAGGTGGCATTTATGGATTTAGCAGGAAACATGGACTTGGCTGAAGATTTCATGAAATATGTGATCTCTTATGTTTTAGAACATAATGCTGATGATCTAGCGTTTCTAGATAAACGCCTTTTTGATGAAGAAAAAACCAAACCTCAAGCCGAAAGGAGTCAAATGGGTTTAATTGAAAAATTAAAGTTTGTAACAGAAAATAACTTCAAAAGAGTTAGTTATACTGAGGCTATTGATATTCTCAAAAATTCAAAACCAAATAAAAAGAAAAAATTCAAATTTACAATCCAAGATTGGGGAGCTGATCTTCAAAGTGAACATGAACGTTATTTGGTTGAAAAACACTTTAAATGTCCCGTAATTCTTTTTGATTACCCTGCTAACATCAAAGCTTTTTACATGCGTCTTAATGAAGATGGAAAAACGGTGAGAGCTATGGACATTCTTTTCCCGGGTATTGGAGAAATTGTAGGAGGAGCACAAAGAGAAGAGCGCCTTGAAGTCTTGAAAGAGAAGATGGCAGCTTTAAACATTCCTGAGGAAGAACTTTGGTGGTACTTAGACCTTAGAAAGTACGGAACAGCTGTACATTCAGGGTTTGGTCTTGGTTTTGAAAGACTTGTCATGTTTGTAACTGGAATGGCTAATATTAGAGATGTCATACCGTTTCCAAGAACACCTCAAAATGCTGAATTTTAAATTTCAGTTAAGCATACATCATATCGAAAAAACAATCTACAACCTTTATGTTTTGTAGATTGTTTTTTATTTTTAAACAAATCATTCAAATAAATGCTAAAGCAGTATCTACAGTTTAAATTATCTCAAAAGTTATCACCGCAACAAATTCAATTAATGAAATTGATACAGTTGCCTACAATGGCTTTTGAGCAAAGATTAAAACAAGAAATTGAAGAGAATCCTGCTTTAGAAATGGGAAAAGATCCGGGTGATGAAAATGACAACTTTAACAATGAGGATGATACAATTAACGATGCTGAAGTCATTAATACCGAGGATATAAATATTGACGATTACTTAAGTGATGACAGCATTCCAGATTATAAAACGAGAAGTAATAATTACAGTGATCCTGATGAAGACAAACAAATACCCTATGCTTCCGGGATTTCATTCAACCAATTTTTAAGTAATCAATTAAACACTATAAAACTTTCAAAGGAAGAATCATTAATAGCTGAATTTATCGTGGGTAGCATTGATGATAGTGGATACCTGAGAAGAGAACTTACAGACATTCTTGATGATTTAGCATTTACTCAAAACATATTTACAACTGAAACTAATCTTATTGAAATTCTTAGAACCGTTCAAGAACTAGACCCTCCCGGGGTTGGTTCTAGAACTTTACAAGAATGCTTATCAATTCAACTTAAGAGGAAGACCAACCCTTCTAAATTTACACTCATTGCCTCTGAAATTATTGATCATCATTTTGAACAGTTTACTAAAAAACATTACAGCAAGCTTTTAAATAAATACGAATTAAATGAAGAGGAACTCAGAAAAGTCATCAATGAAATTGAAAAATTAAACCCTAAACCAGGAGGTTCTTATTCTGGCAGTAATAAATTTGTTGAACAAATTGTACCTGATTTTACCATCAGAATTATTGATGGTGAATTAGAATTGACTCTTAATGGAAGAAATGCTCCTCAATTACACATTTCTAGGGACTATAATGATATGTTAAACACTTATAAAGTCACAGAAAAAAAATCAAAATCTCAAAAAGAGGCCGTTCAATTTATAAAACAAAAATTAGACGGTGCAAAATGGTTCATAGAAGCAATTATACAAAGACAACAAACACTTTTTGTGACTATGAGTGCCATTATGAATCACCAAAAAGATTATTTTCTAACTGGAGATGAAAGAGCATTGAAACCAATGATTTTAAGGGATATAGCAGAAAATATTGATATGGATATTTCAACAGTATCAAGGGTTGCTAACAGTAAATATGTTGACACCCCTTATGGTACCAAACTCATCAAATCATTTTTTTCTGAGTCTGTAACAAACGACCAAGGAGAGGAAGTATCTACTAAAGAAATTAAGGCTATTTTAAAAACCGTAATTGAAGAAGAGAACAAATCTAAACCTCTTACAGACGAAAAGTTAGCTCTTGTTTTAAAAGAAAAAGGGTATCCTATAGCTAGAAGAACAGTTGCAAAATACAGAGAACAGCTTGATTTTCCTGTTGCAAGGTTAAGAAAAGAAATATGATACGTTGGTTTTTAATATCATTTTCATACATATTCCATCCATTATTTATTCCTGCATATACAACCACTTTATTCTACATCGTAAGTCCTAAATTTATTCCTAAGCCTGAGTTAATTACAAACTTATTTTCATTAATACTAATAAGTTGTTTCTTCCCGCTAATAGTCTATATCATTCTACTTAAATTAAATAAAGTTTCAACAATACACCTTAAAAGCCCTAAAGAGCGTATAATACCATTGGTCATTCAAGCAGTTATATATATTATGATTGGGTCAATAATATTTCAAGATTTTAAACATCTAGAATTAAAATTATTTTTTTGGGCTAGTGGATTAAGTGCGCTCATAGCTTTGGTCTTTGCATTAAACAATATTAAAGCTAGTTTACATATGATTGCATTATCAGCGCCTGTTGTATTTTGTGTATTCTTAAGTATTTTTTACCAAATAAATATTTTAAAAGGACTTATTTTAAGTACTATAATAATAGCTTTAACTTGTATTTCTAGATTAATAATGAAGGCACACAATTTAAAGGAAATCATATGGGGAATTATTATTGGTATTGTCCCACAATTAATGATGTTTTTATTTTATAAGATGTAAAAAGAAAGACCAAATTGAAGTGATATAATTTGATCTAACAATATATTATCGATAGTACTTGTTCCAGATTCAAACAAAGATTGAAATCCATAATACATAAATAAGTTAACCCCAGAGTAGCCTGCACTTAAAGTTAGCCCATATTGAAAAGCATTGAAATTTTCAATGTCTCTTAATATTATTTTTCCTAAATCGCCGACATATTTTGAACGTGAAGAAGTTATGTAGCTAAACTTTATCCCGGGATAAATTCTCCAAAAATTATAAGCCTTAGCAGTTGAGGTGCGCCACCTAAACTCTACAGGCAAATCCAAAGTGGTATAATTCAATTTATTTCTAGAGTAGCTGCCGTCATTGCGTTCCAAAAATTTAAAAGCAGTAATGTTATTTGAGGGCTGATTGTAAATAAGTAAATTTTGATTCAATGATGACAATCCCATACCTAAGCCAAGGCCTATTGCAATATTTCTTTTTTTATTTATGGGGAAATCACGGATAAACCCAAATTGTACACTTGTTGAAAACCCATTTTGTTTAAGGGATGAGGGCCCATTAGATAACGCACTATAAGTAGCTATTATAAAAAACTGATCTTCACGATATTTATTATCAACAAAAGAGGTGTCTACAACTTGTTGAGCAACACAATAACATGAGATAAATAATAGAAAGGAAATCCTTAAAAACATCAGTTAAAATTAATAAAAAAAGGCAATCATTTTGATTGCCTTTAATATAATTATTGTGGAGTTATTAATTCAAATTACCTTGAACTTCTCCTTGTTTAGAACCATAATTAATTTTAAGAGCGTTCTCCTCTCTTAGAACTTTTTTGATATCGCCTATAATTCCCATATTAGCATCTTTGTCTACTTTCAAAGAAGTAATTAGTTTAGGAACTAGCTCCTCTCTTCTAGCAGCACGTTCAGCTGCAACAAAAGGTTTGATATCTTTAACATCTGCAAATTTATCATTCAATTGAATCCTTGCTTCATTTCCAAATTTCTTGGAAAACTCTTCATTAGGCTTTCCAACATGGATGTACATTACCAAATCTTTCTTTTCAAGTTTTTCTACTTGATCTGCATTAGGTAATTGATTTTGAACTTTTAAAGATGTTGTTCGCATTACTGTTGCAACCATGAAAAAGAAAAGTAACATGAAAACAATATCAGGCAACGAAGCCGTTGAAATTGGTGGTAAACCACCAGACTTTTTCTTTTTAAATTTTGACATTACTTTAAATTATTTTTGTTGAACTTCTGATAATTTCTGAGGATACTCAAACTTAACTTGATCTATAACTTTTTTAAGTTTGACCTTGTTACCAACCCAACGAACATCTTTTTCATTAGCAACCATCTGAATATAATTCATATCTGGAAAGCCAGCAGCTGGTCCTAATTCTAAAGCTCTTCTATTTCTTAACTCATTGTAAGCCGCTACTAACTCATTTTGTACAGATAAATACATGTTATAACTAGTCTTGCGGTCGTTTTTAAGAGAAATTATCGCTTTATCAGGATTATCAGAAGAATCAGGGTCACGTTGGCCTTTACAGTAAGAACAACCAAGTTTACCGCTTTGCCCCCAAGTTTGAGAAGATGTATCCAATTTAGACCAATTGTCTTTTCCTGCACCACCATTATCTAAAAATGCAATTGCTGCTTCTCTAAGGTCTTTTAATTCCATAAGGTCATCTTCAACCAAAAGTTCATCAGAACTATTAATTAACACCTTGAATATATTTCGCTCTTTAATTACTGGTGGCTCGACATTTTCATCTTGTATTGGTGGTAATTTCCTAGTAATACCATAATCAGACTCGATAGTAGTTGTTACTAAGAAAAATATCAATAGTAAGAAGGCAATGTCTGCCATAGAACCAGCATTTACTTCTGGTAATGGTCGTTTAGCCATACTATTTCTTAATTTTGTTAATTCCTGACCAAGCCATTGCAACTAAAGAAACAACTACAAGAATGTAGAAAGTAACCAAGCCTGCACCAACTAACTGAGAAGTGCCATCAGAAACTAAAACGTTATTATCATAATATTTTGTTGGATCTCCACCTGAAACCACAAAGGAAACTATGAGGATTGCTATGAAAGCTCCAATACCTATAAGTGTATTTTTAATGGACTTCGCGTTAGTAATTAAGTTCTTTACAACAAAGAACACAACAAACACAAGTACCAATACAAAAATTACGTAGGCTACTGGAATCATTGTATCTACGGATGCAATTGATTCTCCTGCTGCATAAGCATTCTCAATGGCTTCATCACCTTGAGACATGATTCCAAATAAGGAAAATGTCGCGATAAGACCAAGAATTGCTGCTACAATTTTTGTTATTTTTTGAAAATTCATACGTGTGCTTTAATTATTTTTTGTGTTTTACTAATAAATCCATTAAAGTAATTGAAGCATCTTCCATGTCATTTACAATACTATCAACTTTGGCAATAATATAATTGTAAAAGATTTGTAGAATAATAGCAACAATCAGACCAAAAACGGTTGTTAATAATGCCACTTTAATACCACCTGCAACAAGTGAAGGCTGCATGTCGTTGGCCGCTGCAATTTTGTCAAAAGCTTTAATCATACCAATTACGGTTCCCATGAATCCTAACATTGGTGCTAATGCAATAAATAAAGAGATCCAAGAAATATTTTTTTCTAACTGTCCCATTTGAACTCCACCGTAAGCTACTACAGCTTTTTCTGCAGAATCTAAATCTTCGTCAGCGCGATCTAGACCTTGATAAAATATAGATGCTACTGGTCCTTTAGTATTTCTACAAACTTCTTTTGCTGCTTCTACGCCTCCAGATGCTAAAGCATCTTCAACACTCTGTGTTAATTTTGCAGTATTTGTAGTTGAAAGGTTTAAAGTAATTATTCTTTCAATAGCGATAGCTAATCCTAAGATCAAACATAAAAGTACAATACCCATGAATCCAGGGCCACCTTCAATAAATCTCTTTTTTAATTCTTGATGAAAACCTACCTCTTCAGCTGGTGCATCATCTTGTGTTAAGGCTGTAGCAACTGTTGTTGCAGCTGTAGAGACTGAACTTGTAGTTGCAGTTGCATTAACAGTCCCGAAAGTCATGATTCCTGCCAAGGCAAGAATAGAAAATAATCTTTTCATTGTTCTTTTCTTAAAAAATTATAGTTAAAGTGTTAAAGATATAAAAATTTGCCATAAGACTTGATTTTCCTAGCAGAGAGGAAGGGATTCGAACCCTCGATACGCTTTTGGCGTATACACACTT